>DBFJSK010000090.1:0-14925 GCA_048403675.1 Tannerellaceae bacterium
ACTGATTTGAAAAGGATCTTTCCTTTTTTCCTTTATATAAATGCACGACAAATGAAAAAGAGTCTGATTATACTATATATGCTCCTCGATGTATGCCTTTTACAGGCCCAAAATCATCAATTCAACTAGGAAGACGCGTTTGCTCCGTTTGAAATAGTCCGGAAAGACCGGGCAGAAGGTAAACCCTATCGGGCCGTGCAATTCCTTAGTCGTTTGGATACCTCCTCTCTTAAAGACTTAGATATTTACGGCCAGGCGCTTATGACGGCCCTTTGTTTTACCGGCCAAATAGAAAGAAAAGAAAATGTTTGCCAAAAATTCCGCACCCTACATAAAGGCCTGGATAGGCCCGAACGAATGGATACCTCTCTGCGAAGAGCCGAAGCTGCGGATATTATTATGGACAGAGCCAAATCGTCCGAGGTCGTCATACTGAATGAAGCCCATTTGTATCCCCAACATCGCGTGTTTGCAAAATCCTTGTTGGCCGGGCTATACGCTTTAGGATACAAGCATTTATGTATGGAAGATTTGCAAGAATCCGCTAGGTTGGAAAACATGAAAATACCCGAAAGAAGTAAGGGATACTATATACAGGAACCCTGTATGGGCGATATGGTGCGTGAAGCGTTGAAACTGGGCTTTCACTTACATGCATATGACGCGCCGGCTAGCCCTCGTCGTGATTCGGTGGCTGCCCGGAATATCCAGCGCATTCGCGCTTCCCATCCTGCGGACAAACTGGTGGTATATTGCGGTTTTTCCCATGCGATGGAACATCGTTCTCCTACTTGCATTGCCTCCTATTTTAAAAAGATGACAGGGATTGATCCCTTAACGATCGATCAGACCGTCTACTGCGAACGAGAGGCTTCCGACTATTACTCCCGTTTGGTACAATTCTACGCCATACAAAGTCCATCAGTATTACTAGCCGGCGATTCTATTATCCCCCTACATAAGGCTTATTGTGATATACAAGTCATTACTCCCCCCACTTCCTATATCAAAGGTCGTCCCCATTGGCTGCTCGAACTAGACGGCCGGCAGTTAAAAGAGATAGAAGATTGTTTCCAAGGCGGCATCGTGGAAGTATACTATGCCAATGAATTAACGGAAAATAAAGAGGCCGTTCCCATCGATGTATGGGTTGTGCATGCTCAGGATACACGCCATCGCTACCTGGCTCTTCCCGGAGAAGGCGCATTTATTTGTAAATATTATCAAGCGGATTATACGTATTTATATTCGGTTACATTACCCTGAAGGAGCTTTTTGCCGGAGATGGAAAAGACTGATAGGCAGAAATGAATTAAGAAAAGTTAAATAGAAAAAATCACGTAACGGATTCCGGCCGGATGTCGGTATACGTTAATAGATACGACCAAAAGGAAAAGCCGGTATAGAGGCCGGCGAGCGGATAAATTTGGGCTAAAGAAAACCTGCGCCGTGATTTTCCCCTTTATCGTAGAAGTAAAAGACCATATTAGTAAGAGATAAATCGGATAAAATAGAAAGCTTTATAGCAGAAGCTTTGAAATAGAGCGTAAAAATACCATGTTTAACCTTCAATCTTTTTATCGATATGAAAGATACCGGATAATCACCTTCCAAAGGAATGGGACAGCGCAAGGCGCCATCCCATCCTAGTCTATCAACCGCACTTGGCTATCTCGCAAATAACAAGTGCAATTATAAATACCATTAATTACACAAAAGTATGAGAATTTCAATAATAAGGACGTATTACGCCCTTAAAAAACAGCAATTTAAGTTAATTAAATTAATCATGCTTATATTGCTTGTCTCCCCCCCGCTACAGGCCCAAGTCAGCCTGAGCATACAAAAACAATCCATTCGTCAAGCCTTAAAAGGAATAGAACAAATAAGTTCCTATCAATTTTTTTACAATGACGATTTATCCAGTTTAGATAAAATCGTCACATTGACAGTCCGTAACGAGCCGATCGAAGCAGTGATGGACAAACTGCTGGTAGGCACCGGTATAACTTATAAACAAGAAAATAATCATCTCATTATCCTTACCTTAAAAACGACTTCCTCCAATGATACGGCGGAAAGACTGAAAATAAAAGGCTCGGTAGTAGACGAAACCGGACAGCCCGTTATTGGCGCCAATATCGTAGTGGAAGGCAGTACCCTGGGCACCATCACGGATGTAAACGGGAATTTCTCGTTGCAAGTCCCCGAAAAAGCCGAACTGCATATTTCTTATATCGGGTATTTAGACCAGCTAATAAAAATAGGCCGTCAAACGTCTTTCCGCATTATCTTAAAAGAAGATACCCAGGCCCTCGACGAAGTAGTCGTGGTGGGCTACGGTACGATGAAGAAGAGCGATATTACCGGCTCGGTGGCGTCCGTCAGGCTAGACGATTTGAAAGAAGGCGCCAGCACTTCGGTCGATCAGATGCTTTTGGGAAAAAGCGCCGGGGTGAATGTGGTACAAAGCAGCGGCGAACCCGGCGGCGGCTTCTCCGTAAATATCCGTGGGGCCAGTTCCATCAACGGAGGCGTATCGCCGCTCTATGTCATCGACGGCGTGCCTATCGACAATTCCCGCCCCGTATCTCAAGGCTCGATTGTCGGCTTCAGCGATAACCGAAGCCCCCGCAATCCCATGTCGTCTATCAACCCGTCGGATATCGAATCGATCGAAATCCTCAAAGACGCGTCGGCTACCGCCATCTATGGTTCGCGCGGAGCCAACGGCGTGATCCTGATTACCACCAAAAGCGGAAAATCCGAAAAAATGAAGGTGAGCTATTCCGGCTCAGTCGGCATTCAAAGCCCTTCCAATAAACTCGACCTGCTCAATGCAGCCGATTATAAACGGGTGTTGAATGAAATTATCGACGCCGGAGGCGATAGCGAAGCCAACCGCGTTGGGGAGATTGCCGGCGGCGGAGCCGGGACGGACTGGCAGGACGAAGTAACCCGTCAGAACGCGATCACCCACGAACATCAATTAGCATTCTCCGGTGGCAACAGCAAGACCTTTTATTATAGTTCCTTCAACTACGTAAACCAGGAAGGAATCGTAAAAAATACCAGTTTCGAACGGATAGGCGCCCGGTTAAACCTAAAATCCGATATCAACAACCACTTGAAAATCGGCCTGAATGTGTCCGGCACCTATATGAAAGACCATTTTGTAGCCAACGGGTTCGGGGTGAACGAAAACGCAGGCGTTATGTACACCGCCTATAATTACGACCCTACCGTAGCGGTAAGAGACGAAGAAGGACAGTATGCTTTATCGCCCATTCTGACTTTGGATAATCCGGTGGCTTTGAACGAAGGAATGACCTCCTATTCCGACACTTATCGAATCCTTGCATCAGCCTTCGGAGAATATCACTTCACCAACGATTTGTTTTTACGACTGAATTTAGGTACTGATTTTATGAATGAAAGTCGGAAAAACTTTGTATCGAGCCTTACCAAACAAGGTCGTTTCTACGCAGGGATCGGTTCAAACCAAAATTCGGAAAAAAGCAACTATATCGTAGAAGCTACGGCCAATTATGCTAAAACAATCCGTAAACATAGCTTCGGAGCCTTGGCCGGAATCTCCTATCAACGCTATAGCACCAGTTATTTGAATAACCGGGCTGCCGATTTTCCCAACGAATCATTGGGTGCGGAAAACTTGCAACTGGGAAACCAGGAAACCTTCAGAATGTCGAATTCGGTTACTGGCAACCGGCTGGCTTCTTATATCGGGCGTGTAAATTATGCTTTCGACGATCGCTATCTGGCTACCGTTACATTCCGTGCCGACGGATCTTCCCGTTTCGGCAAGAATAATAAGTTCGGTTATTTTCCTTCGGCTGCGTTAGCCTGGCGCCTTTCCAACGAATCTTTCCTAAAAGAAATCGATCAGATTACAACATTGAAACTGCGTTTCGGCTGGGGCCGAACCGGCAACCAGGAAATCGGCGATTATCCCGCTCTCAGCACGTACGAATCCGCCGGTTCTGCCATCTGGGACGGAAAGCAGGAAGTCGGTACCGGGCCGGCCAAAATACCTAATCCCGATTTGAAATGGGAAACCACCGACCAGGTGAATATAGGGTTCGATTTCGGCGTATTCAACAATCGTGTGAACGGAGGCGTCGATTATTTCTGGAAAAAAACTACGGATATGCTTTTACAATTGCCCGTACCCCAATCGACCGGTTATAGCAGTATTTTATCGAATATTGGCCGGATCGATAATAAAGGAATCGAACTTTTCCTCAATACAGTCAACATTGATACGCGGCATTTTAAATGGGAATCGAATTTCACCTTCACTTCCATGCGCAATAAAGTAAAAGATCTGGGCGGTATCGATGAAATTATTATCGGCGCAGGCTATACGCATGTCGAACAAGTGGCCATCCGCAAACCCGGTTTACCGTTGAATTCTTATTACGGTTGGGAAGTGGCCGGCGTATGGCAGGAAGGAGATGATTTCAGCGGTATGAAAGAAGATTATAAACCGGGCGACCTCAAATATGTCGATCAGAATAGCGACGGGGTGATTAATGATGCCGATAGAGTCGTGTTGGGCGATTCCTTCCCCGATTTCCAATGGTCGTTCGGAAACACTTTTACATACAAGAATTTCGATCTGTATGTTTTTTTCGAAGGGGTGCAAGGAGTAGATATGTTGAACGGCAATCTCATCGACAGCTATTTCCCGATTAATTTCAGGCGAAACAAATTTGCTAAACCTTATTTGAACCGTTGGACGCCCGAAAATCCCACCAACGAATACCCCTCTTTCGTCGATCCTTTGAAACAAGGCCGTAAGGTGGTCAACTCGCGTACCTTGTCGGATGCCTCGTATGTGCGCTTGAAAACCGTTCGGTTGAGCTACACATTCCCTCCGCTGCGTCGGCTTATCGAATCGCTGCAAGTCTATGTAACAGCGGAAAACCTGTTTACAATGACCGATTATGTCGGTTTAGATCCCGCCATTAATCCGAATAGCAATTCCAATTTCCGAATGGATTTTAATGCGTATCCCAGCGCGAGAACATTCATTTTCGGAGCTAAAATTGATTTTTAATGAACCTTTAAAAAGAGAAACCTATGAAATCGAGAAATAAAATAACCATTTGTCTGTTTTTCTGGTGCGGATTGTGGCTACTAACCGGATGCGAAGGCATCCTTGAAGAACCTGTGCGTTCACAATTTACAGAAAGTACCCTACTGGCTACCAAAGCGGGCATCGAATCGATACTGGTCGATGCCTATGCGAAAGACGGGGGCATTCGGAATGTGATAAAAAGAGGAGAAATGACCACCGATATAGTATGGCAATCCGGAGGAGGAGAAAATGGAACCGCCGTACCGCTTATCAATTTCCGATGGGATTCGTCGAGCACCTTGGAAGCTTTCGACTGGATGAACCACTGGGAAGAAATCAGAAATGCCCATATCGTTTTGGCCCACGCACCTCACGCATCCGGATTCACCAGCGAAGCCGATCGTACGGCCCTATTGGCTGAAGCGCGGTTTGTCCGGATATGGGCCTATTATCAGTTGTGGGATCAATTCGGCCCCGTACCTATCCGCCAAAGCCTCGACGATCCGTTGCAGTTGCCCCGGGCTACCGAAGAAGCATTCAAAGAATTTATGGAATCGGAACTCAAAGCGATTATTCCCGATTTATATGAAACCGGACAACAGCCGGCCTACGGGCGGGCGCATAAAGGAGCGGCTCAGACTTTACTCTGTATCTGGTATTTGAATACCTGCCAATGGCAGGCTTGCGCAGAAATAGCCCAAGAAATAATATCCGCCGGTCGGTTTGCGCTTCATCCTGATTATAACGATCTGTTTGCCCTGGAAAATGAAAAAAACGAGGAGTTTATTTGGGTGAAAACCTACCTGGCGAATAGCGGCAGCGTCAATATTTTGCTTGCCACGAATTTACCCTGGGATTTTTATAAAGGGCTTGATGGTGGTATCGAAGGCGTAATCAATGAAAAATGGTCGAATTTTGCTTCTCAATATCGTTTTTATGACGATTTTTATACCAGTTTTTCTCCTCTCGATCAACGAAAAAAGCGGATACTTACCCGCTATGAAGATTCAAAAGGCAACGTGATCGACTTACGGGCCGATTATAAAGATGCTACCCGCGGCATGAAATACCCGCCCGATCCGAATGCATCGGCCAATAATCATGGCAACGATTTTCCGTTTTTCCGGTATGCAGAAATTCTGCTTGCTCGCGCAGAAGCCTTGAATGCGTTGAACGGCCCCAACCAAGAGTCGGTCGATTTAATGAATCAGATCCGCACGAGGGCGGGGCTGGAGGCACTTTCTTTGTCGGATTTTCCTTCCAAAGAAGCCTTTATAGACCAGCTTTTAAATGAAAGAAAATGGGAATTCTGGAATGAAGGCAAACGCCGGCGCGACCTGATTCGTAACGAACGCTTTATTTCAGGAGCACACGATCGGGGTATTATGAATGCGAAACCGTACCATGTTTGGTTTCCGATCCCTCAATCAGCCATCGATTCTAATCCGTTGCTAAAACAAAACGAAGGATATTAAATAAGCGTACGGATGAAAAAAGGAAAAATCAAACATCTTTTTGGCAAGAATACAACTAGCTTATTCGTAGCCGTTTACGCAGGTTTGGCCTATGCCGGAAATCTGGCAGCGCAGCCGCAAAAACCGAATATCGTTCTCATTATCACCGATCAGCAAAGAGCCGATCTATGCGGCCGCGAAGGATTTCCCTTGCCGGTTACTCCGTATGCCGATTCGTTGGCCGGTCGATATGCCTGGTTCGATAAGGCTTATACGGCCGCGCCGGCCAGCGCGCCGGCTCGCTGTTCGCTATTGACCGGCCGTTTTCCCAGTGCAACCCACGTGCGCACGAATCACAATATCCCCGATGCATATTATGAAAAAGATCTGGTGGATGTACTAAAAGAAAAAGGCTACCGAACGGCGCTTGTCGGAAAGAACCATACCTATCTGAATGCCGATACCGTATTCGATTATTTTGAAGGATACGGGCATCGGGGAAAAGATCGTCCCCAAACCGACGACGAAAAGGCCCTGGCTCGTTTTCTGACCAAGCAAGTACCGGGACATTACCTTCGCCCGGCTCCCTTCGGGATGCAACAACAACAGCCCTATCAAATAGTAAGTAAAGCCATACATTGGGCGCGGCAACAAAAGCAGGCTCCTTTTTTCTTGTGCGTATCTATTCCCGAGCCTCATACCCCTTCCCAAGTTTGCGATCCTTACTTTTCGATGTTTCCGCCGGAAATACTGCCTCCCCTGCTTACTTCGGAGAAAGAAGTAAAAAAGAAAGGCGATACATACGAATGGCTGGCGCTATTGGAAGAGAAAGCGTGTCCGCATTTACAACGGGATTTACCCCGGTTAAGAAGTATCTATCTGGGAATGATACGTATGATCGACGACCAGATTAAGCGTTTGGTGGAAGGCATCAGATCGGGGGAAAGGGGGGAACAGACGCTTTTTATTATCCTTTCCGACCACGGAGATTATGCCGGCGAATACGGACTGATCCGCAAAGGAGCCGGTGTCGCCGAATCGCTCGTGCGGATTCCGATGATCTGGGCCGGTTATGGCATTCAGCCTCAAAATCGGCCGATGCCGGCACATGTATCGATTGTCGATCTTTTCCCCACACTTTGCAGCGTGGTGGGAGCCGAAATCCCTCCCGGCGTACAGGGGCGCAGCCTTTGGCCCATGTTGAGAGGAGAAGCCTATCCGCAGGAAGAATTTTCCAGCATCGTAGTAGAACAAGGATATGGCGGCGAGAATTTCACGAGGCACGATTCGCTCACTTTCGAACAAGCCGGCAGCTATAAGCCCGGCCTGGAAGGCAGTTTCGACGGCTTGAATCCCTGGACGCAAAGCGGTTCGCTTCGCATGGTACGCAAAGGCGGCTGGAAACTGGTGATGGATGCGCGCGGCCGCGGGGAGCTTTATAACCTTGCAACCGATCCTTCCGAAATACAGAATCTCTTTGGCGATCCGCAACAGATTTCCCGTCAAGCCGACCTCCTGAAAGAGCTGCTTACCTGGACGATTCGTTTGCAAGATCCCTTACCGGTTCCCCGCAAGCAATATCCATTCAAAAAAAATCCGTATAATTACTCAAAAAATGATCAGCATGAATAAAACCATCTTTTTCCTAGCCGCCTGTAGCGGCCTACTGACCGGGGGAACCCAAGCGATCCGGGGAGCCGCACCTGCCCCTGCCCCCGAGGCCGGACGCCAACAAAAACCGAATATCGTCATTATCTATACCGACGACATGGGCATAGGCGATTTATCCTGTTACAACAGCGGGTGGGTAACTACCCCGCATATCGACAGTCTGGCTGCTGAGGGGTTGAAGTTCAACCATTATTATACCTCATCGCCGGTCAGCTCGCCTTCCCGGGTAGGGCTGACTACCGGCATGTTTCCCACCGAATGGGGCGTCAATACCTTCCTGCACGAGCGCAAAGGAAATGCCGATTGCGAACAATGCGACTACCTCGACAGTTCGGCGCCCTCGATGGCCCGCGCTTTGCAGGCAGCCGGTTATGCTACCGCCCATATCGGAAAATGGCATATGGGGGGAGGGCGCGATGTAGACGATGCGCCTCAGATTCCCGCCTATGGTTTCGACGAATACGTCACCACCTACGAAGGGCCCGATCCCGATCCGCTGATTACCGCTTCCAACTGGATCTGGAGCGAGAAAGACAGCATCAAACGTTGGGATCGCACCGCTTATTTTGTCGATAGAGCCTTAGACTTCCTGTCGCGTCATAAAGAGGCTCCTTGTTTCGTCAATTTCTGGCCCGACGATATGCACGATCCCTGGATTCCGCAAGCGACCTATTTCCGGGACAGGAAATCGTGGACGGGAAAAGATAATTTTACGGCCGTTCTTCAGGAATACGATCGCCAGATAGGCCGCTTATTGAACGGCATCCGCCAGCTGGGTATCCAGGAAAATACGCTCGTTATTTTCACCAGCGATAACGGGGCGCTCCCCACCTTCGACGCCATCCGCGTCAACGGGCGCAGAGGCTCGAAAAACAGCTTGTTCGAAGGCGGTTTAAACATGCCGTTTATTATCAGTTGGCCTGGCCGCATCCCCGCGGGGGAGATCGACGACGAGAGCGTGGTGAATGCCGTCGACCTTTATCCATCCTTATGCGCCATTGCAGGCGCCCGGCCGGAGGAAGGTTTTTCCTATAGCGGTGAAGACATGAGTAAGGCCCTGCTGGGCATAAAAACCCAAAAGCGCACCCGGGACATGCTGTGGGATTTCGGCCGTAACCGGTTCTTCAACAAGCCGCCCCAGCCCCACCACCGCAGTTCGCATCTGGCGATCCGCCGGGGCGATTGGAAACTCTTGGTCAACTCCGACGGCAGCGGTCTGGAACTGTACGATATAAAAAAAGATCCCAACGAAACGACCGATATTTCCGGCAAGCATCCGGCGCTTTGTTCGGAACTGAGCCGGAAGGTGATCGAGTGGTATGTTACCAAGCGAAAAGTACGGGCGAAGACACCCGACGGAATGTGATTTTTTTTCGAGGGAAAAAATACAATAAGCTTCCGGCCGGGGAAAGGAAAAACAGAACAAACTTATACTTCTGGTTTTCAGTGTATTACTGAATAAGAGCGAAGGAGTTTTTTCCGGATGCCGATGAAATATAAAATGGATGCCGATGAAATTCGGATTGCATAAGCATGGAATCCGAATTTCACTGGCATCCGTTTTTTTCAACTAAAAAAACAGACAATAAGCCTTCCTTCTCTTACTATGCAATTTCCTTTTTACAGCCTGGCGGTGGCGGGTGTTTGGGAAAGAGCCGTTGCTACCTAACTTTCATATCCCTTGTCTTTTCCAGGCCAGCACCTGGCTTACCTCTTCCGGCGTTACGGAAAAATCCCGGTTCTCTTTTACTTTTTCCAGCACCCGGCTGCCTATCCGGCGGGCGCTCTCTTCGTCGGGAAAAGCCATCACCGTGTCAATGGCGGGAATGGTGGGTTGGTATATCAACACCTGCCGGTTCATCACAATCCGATACCCCCAGCCATTCCCCGATTGAACCGTTTGCAATTCCAGCTCACGGCTTCCCGCCGACCCCATATCGAGCGGGTGCAAGAAAAGAATAAACAACAGTACCGGCAGCAGCCACAAGCCAATGGCCGAAAGCCACGCTTTTCTACCTTTGCTAATCATCTTCGTCATACTCATTGGGGTGAAGTTCCCAAATATCATCAAATCGGTAGGTGCTGCTTTTACCCGATACCACAAAACCCCTTTCACCGGTGGAAAAAGCGGCGGTAGCCGTACGCGCCGTCCCTTTGAAATTCGCCACTTGTTCCCATAAATCAGTGGAGGGATAATATTTCCACGTATCGCTTCGTAAACTTCCGCTCTCGCCCGACGTAACATAAGCCACGCCGTCGATTACAAAAGCCACGCCGTTGGTGCGTACGATCGCGTAATCGTCATCATACGATTCGTCAGAGGTATTCTTTATATCGCGCAATTGGATCCACAATCCCGAAGAAACCTCGTATTTCCAGAAATCATATACATATTCCCCGTTATTCTGTCCGCAACATACATACGGTACGCCGTCGATGATAAAGCTCGTCGCCCCACTCCGTTTGGTACCTCCGATGCTGACAATCTGCTCCCAGCGATCGGTCGCCACATCGAAGGCGTAAAAATCCTTCAGATAATTGCCATCGTATCCGCTGCCGATATATCCTTTTCCCGACACCCCGAAAGCTACTGCGGCATACCGGGCCGACCCCGGAAAGTCCGCTTTTTTAGTCCACGTGTTGGCCGCGGGATCATATTCCCAGAAATCTTTCAGGTAATTCTCGCCGTCGTACCCGGTTCCCAGGTATCCTTTCGAGCCTACGGCCAGCGCCACCGCCGAATTGCGGGCCGTACCGGGGAAGGTGGCTTTCTGTGTCCAGAAATCCGACTGCATATCGTATTCCCATAAATCCGACAAGCGTTTTTTTCCGTCGTATCCGCAGACCAAATACCCTTTGTTGCCAATCGTAAAAGCAGACGCATCGCTGCGGGCCAAGCCGTCGAAATCCGACATCCGGTACCATTTTCCGATCAAATCCTCATCGTCGTCATCTCCGCACGCAGTGAGAAAGACGGAAAGCAGAACCAGTAAACAGGTTCCTAATTCGTATTGTTTCATACCATTCAAGTTTTTATTTCCGGATGCAAAAAAACACGCCGTCCGGCGCTTGTGCAAATCAAATCGGCCAACGTGGCGCACGGCTCGGCGAAACCCCTTTTTTTCCGGGTAAAGCCCCCAGAACGTGCCGTATCCCTGGTTGGCCGGTCTGAAAAAGGCATTCGAAGAAGCGATGCCGCCACTGGCCGTTTTCAATTGCATATTTATACCGAAGCCTTTTTATTTGCAGCCAAAAAGAAACAGCCGACTTATGGATACACAACCCGCCGTTTATAAAAGGCATGCAAAAACGCACCCGCTTCTTTTCGTTTTACTTATTCTGCCGCTTCTCTTTCCCTCGTGTTACGACGAAGCCAATACCTATGGCGACCGTCTGGTGGATTCGGCTTTCCGGAATATCAGCGTCGATACCAGTACTGTACTGACCACCGCCGTACTCATCGATTCCTTGGAAACCTCCGGCAAAAACGTCATCCTGGCCGGCCGCTACACCCATCCGGTATGGGGAACGGTAGCCGCCACTTCCTATATTCCCTACAGCTGTCCTTCATACGGAACCGACATCGAAGCCAAGGTCGCCCTCGATTCGCTGGTTCTATCGCTCACTTGTAGCGGACAGTTCGTGGGCGATACGACCACCCGGTTCGGGTTGCATATCCACCGGCTTACGGAAAAGATCATACTCAACGATAACGATTACCTTTACAATCATTCCGCCTTTGCCTACGCCCCCGAGCCTTTGGCCAGTTATACTTTCAAGCCGAAGCCCCACTGGGGCGAGCGCATGGAGATCCGGCTTCCTGATGCGTTGGGACAGGATTTGCTGGAGCGTTTTCATAGCCGCGACGAAGCAGTATCCGAAGATCGTTTCGCCGACTATTTCAAAGGCATCGCTCTCGTTGCCGATACCACCCTTTGCCAGTCATTGCTTACATTTCAGGTGGCCGACACCCTCTCGTCGCTTATTCTCTATTACCATATCGAAGAAGAACTGGCCGAGCAGCGGGAACTCGTTTTCCAAACCGACGCCAGCCTGCAATTCAATCATATCGATCATGACCGATCGGGAACGTCGCTGGAATCGTATGCCGGAAAACAAGTTGAAATCCCCTCGGCCCAGATCGACAACCGCGGATTGCTGTTCGGCAATCTGGGGTGGTATACCCGGGTGGAATTTCCTTACCTCAACAACCTGATGCAACAGGGCCGCCAAATCGAAATCGAGTCGGCCCTGCTCAAAATCTACCCGGAACCGGGCACTTATTCGGAATACAACGCCTTGCCGGATAGTATCTTCCTTTACATTGCCGATGAAAACAACGTGGTGACCGAGGCCGTCACCGATTACCTCGGTACCCAGGTGCAGGGGGGCGTATTGGTGCGCGACGATACCTTTGCCGAGAATACCTATTTCTACTTCGACGTCACCCAATTTATGCAGGAAGAACTGGGCACCTTCGGAATGTATAAGCATAATCTGCAACTCGTCTTTAATGAAGACGATTATACGCAAACCTTCAAAAATCTCACGTTCAGCGACCAGAACGGACGTTCCCCTATCGTGTTACAATTAATCTATAAAATATATGAAAGCTATTAACGGCCTTTTCTTCACCCTTTTGTTGTGGCCGGTTTCCCTGGCGGCGCAAAACAGCATGACTGCCTCTCCGTATTCGATGTTCGGCCTCGGCGAGATGGCTGCCGGCTTGTACGGCCAGCAGGTGGCCATGGGCGGCGCGGTTTACGGCATGCGCGATGCGATGGGCCTGAACCGGGAAAACCCGGCCGCACTGACGGCCCTCGATAGCTGTCGGCTGATAGCCGAAGCTTCGGCTTTCGGGCGGTATGAAACGTATCGTTCGGGGGGCGATTCGCACCGGGCGTTTGTCGGCAATGTTTCAGCTTTTGCTATCGGTGCGCGGATATGCCCGGGGTGGTATATGGCCGCCAGCCTCACCCCTTATAGTATGATGGGGTATTATTTCAAGAGTGAACAGCCCCTGGAAGGCTCCCCGTCGGAAAGTTATACCAGTACGTTCCAGGGAAGCGGCGGGTTGTCGAAAGCTTCCCTGAGCCAGGCTTTTCGTTTGCCGGCGGGATTTTCGGTAGGCGTGAATCTGAGTTATGTCTTCGGTAATCTGAAACAGACCGAAACGCAAAGCGCACTCACTGTGGTGCAGGAGATGTTTGTCGGTTCGCTGTATGCCGATTTCGGGTTGCAATATACTCGTCGCATCCGGCGCGAGCTGGAGGTGATGTTGGGGGCCGTATACGGGTATCGCCAACGGTTGAGCTTGGAAAATACCTTTACCATAACGGGCAGCACGACTTCGGATGAGTGGAAGAAAAAGCGCGAGACGCAATATTTGCCGCAGTACGTCGGGGTAGGAGGAGCGGCAGTGTATAAAAAAATGACGTATGCGCTCGATTATACGTTCCGCCAACAGCGTGTGCTTTCTTCCGGCGATAGCCGCTTCCGGTTCCGCAATACGCATGAATGCCGGGTAGGTGCGGCCTGGAAACCGGGTGGCTATCCGTCGGGCAATTATTGGAAACGGGTATCGTACGAGGCGGGCGTGCTGGTGGCTAATCCGGCGTTGTCGGTCGAAAACCGAGGCGGTATTCATTGGCGCATCAGCGCCGGACTGGGGTTGCCGGTTTCGAACGGCCGGATACAAGCCGCCCTGTTTTATGATCGGCTGCGCCTTCCCCGAGGCGCCTTGCAACGCAGTCTGACCGGGTTGACACTGACGTATACGATCGGAGAGTGGATGCATAAGGTGAAATTGTGAAAAGCACGAAAATACGTATGTCTCCTTTTTCGCCGGATAGAGGCCGGCGAAAAAGAAGACTGTATTTTGCTGGTCGGAAAGAATCGGCATAAGGCGCCTTTTCGATGCAGAGGGGCGCGGCCTACCTTATGTAGGGTAACGCTATTGCAGCGCCAATCTTTCCATCAACAACGGCAAATAAGAATCGCTGATCGGGATCAACTCGCCTCCCATACGGATGCGTTTGCGTTCGATATAGGTGATGTGTGCGATCGCTACGATATATGAACGATGTACCCGGCAGAAAGCGCTCCCCCTCAACAGCTCTTCCATCTGTTTGAGGCTCATTTGCGAGAGCAGCGGTTTTCCTTCCGTCAGATGAATCCGGACATAATCGCCGTAGCCTTCGATAAAAAGAATCCGTTTCCGGTCGAGACGGGTAATTTTACTTCCTTCGCGTACGAAAAGGGGGTGTTCGGTTTGCTCCCTGTTTAATACTTTGTGCACATCGGCCAATGCTTGGTCGAGTTTCTCGAAATACCCCATCAAGGCGTTTAGCGTGGAGGCATCTCCGTCGAAAGTGATACATTTTAGCATAGTGTTTTTACCTGATTGTTACCGGTGGCAAAATAAGCGGGAAATTCGGTAAAGAAAGGTTAATCGCCGACGAGTAAGGCAAGTTGGCCGGTGAAACGCCCGGGGCAACGGGTGAAAAGGTTCCGGCTTTCGAAGAGAATAAAGGGAAAATAGCGGGAACGCCCCCCGCAAGGATCTATATGGAAAAAGGTACGTCAGTACCCGATACTGAAAATCGGGAGATTTCCTTAAGCTCGTGGGATTGAGCAAGAAAAACTTCCATTTCCATGAAATATTTTCCCGCATACGCTATCTTTGCAATTGAGTATTAC
>DBFJSK010000091.1:0-4870 GCA_048403675.1 Tannerellaceae bacterium
TCAAAAGGAAGCTGTTACAAATGTATCTTAGCTGGCGGGAATCCGCCCGTCTAATCATCTCAATTTCATGTCGGATTATTGCAATTTATAAGTAAATGTTTCCTTTTTTTAGAAAATGAGACGATTCGGTCAGGAATGAGACGATTTTACTTAATGTAATAAGCCGTATCCTTCCGTCAGCTGGCGTCTTCGTTCGCGGATGGCTTCCAACGTTTGCAAATCTCCGATCGAAGGCATCGCGTGCGTCTGGGCATCTTCCAAAAATTTCCAGGCGTAGGCCGAGGCGATCGCCGCGTCGCCGAGCCGCGGCAGCTCCGGGTGGAATAGGCCGGTTCGTACAGACTCGGCAAATAAATGGCAAAGCGTATCGATGTTCTTACCGCCGTAAGGTTTCTCGATGCGTTGCGTTTCGTGTACGCCGTGCAATTCCACCACTGCTGTTTTAAAATCGTGGCTCATGCGGGCTATGCCTTTCGTTCCGATCAGATCGATGTACGAATTATGCGTTTGCTTGGCCGACAATTGCCCGTATACATGTCCCTGGGTAATATCGAATACCATTCCGTTTTCGAACGTACCGTGGCATTGGAGCCACCAGGGCTGCGGATAATTCCACATCCGAAGGGCTTGGGCATGCCAGGTTTTGTATTCGCAACCGGCATACCACCGGGCAATATCTACATAGTGCATCCCGCAATCGTGAAACGAAGGGCCTTCGTAGGCGTGGCCTTCCCCTGGCGCCAAACCCGGTGTCAGATGGCATATGCGCAGAATGGCCGCCTCGCCGATCTCGCCGCTCCGGATAAACTCTCTGAGGGTATGATGGTACCAGGAGTTGCGCAAATACAGATTGACAGTGGCAAATAAAGGGGATTTTTCGCTAATTTTTATTACTTTTTGTTCATGTTCCAAGGTATCGGCTATGGGTTTCTCCACGAGCATATGTTTTCCAAAGGCTACGGATTTCTTAATTTGTCTTAAACGGGAATCGGCCAGGGTGAAGAGCCCGACTACTTGTACTTCGGGGTCTTCGAAAACGATTTGTTCATCGGCTACGATCCGCGATTGCGGCGATTTTCGGGCGGCTAAAGTGCGGGCGTCTGGATCCGTATCGCAAATATAGGCCACCTCCCACTCTCTGCTCTTTTGCATTTCTTCCAGGTAAAAGCCTCCCATGCGTCCGAAGCCCAGGAGGCCGACTTTTATTTTCCGATCCATATTCTTATTTCTTTAGATTAATAGAGGTATGCTGTTTGCCTCAAAATTAGAGCCGTTGGTTTGAAAACGCACGGTTTATTTTATCGAAATTAAGCATTTCCGTATCAAAGCGTTGGGCCATGATTCGGGAGAAAGGCCGAATAAACAGAAAAAATCCGCTTGAGACGATATGAAAAAGAATAAGACGAAATTACAAATGCACAAACAAAAAAGTTGATATATTGCACTCGAAATAAGGAAATAGGAAAAAACCATGAAGTATTTGCTTTCGTTCGTATGTCTCTTTTGGGGGCTTGGGCTTCGGGCCACACCTTTTTATTTTAAATCGTATGATATGGAAGACGGGCTGAGCAACAACCATGTGACGTGTTGCCTGCAAGATCCCTACGGCTTTATGTGGTTCGGTACCCGCGACGGCTTGAATCGGTTCGACAGCCAGAAATTTCATACATTCAAAAATTATTCCGCCCGGCAGGGGGCGCTCCTGAGCAGTTGGATACTGGATCTGGCCGTCGGCCCCGCGAAAGACATCTGGGTAAGTACGAATGTAGGTGTGCAGAAATACAATTACCAGACCGATGCATTTACCCAGGTGGAATTTACAAAGGGAATGGGATGCCATTCATTGCAATTCGACCGGCAGGGGAATCTGTGGATGCTTGCCACTGGCTATTCGCTCGTAAAATATAATGAAGAGCAGGGGTTGCATTTGAATTATCTTTATAAAGGGAGCGATCCCATTACCGCCTTTTGCATTACGGCCCAGGATCAGATTTGGGCTACGACAGCCAACGGACATATTGTGTATCTGGATCATACAAAGAATGAATTTGTGGCTTTTGATGTGGAGCGCAGCGGGCGAAACAGGCCGTTGGGTGATATGACGGCTATCTGGTTTTCCGCTTTGGAGCATTTCCTCTTGGTGGGCACAAACGAAAGCATCTTGCGTATCGATATTCAAACCGGGAAATGTCGCGACATTCTGCCCTCCCAGAAAAAATCGCCTCTTTATACGCGCGACATACTGGCCATGAACGAAAGCCAAGTGTGGATTGCTACGTATAAAGGCATTTATATTTATGATATACATGCTGATACCCTTAAGCGCATCAAGCAAAACAAAGCCGATCCTTACTCCCTTTCGAACCATGCTATCAAGCAACTTTACCAGGATCAGGAAGGAGGTATCTGGGTATGTACCGACAACGGGGGCGTGAATTATTGTCCGCCTTATTCGGAAATTAAGCGCTATTATCCTATTCCCGGCTGCCCCACCTTGAACGGGGATATCGTACACGACATTTGTATGGATAAGAACGAAATGATCTGGATCGGTACGGAAGACGCGGGGCTGTCCAAATGGAACCCGAAAACGCAAACGTTCACTTCCTTCGATGATAAGAAAGGGTTATCGCAGAACTGTATTCACGGGTTGACGGCGATCGATTCGTATTTGTGGATCGGCACGCATGCCAACGGGATCGATGTGATGGATCTGCGTACGGAAAAAATAGTGAAACATTATACGATAGCTCCTACTCCTTTTACCGGCAAGAACGACATCATCGTTTATTTGTATCAAACACGTGCCAAAGAGGTATGGGTGGCTACGGCGCTCGGAATGTACCGGCTGAATCCTGAAAAGGATATTTTCGAACCGCTCGCCCAATTTCCGAATCAGTGTCGGATACAAACTATTTTTGAAGATCATCAAGGCGTTATCTGGGCGGGGACGTCCAACAAAGGCTTGTATTTCTACAATCCGGCCACGAAGCAAGGCGGCGAATTCAAGTTGGAACCGGTCGATACGAATACCAACCGCACTATTAACCATATCCATGAGGACCGTGCAAACAAGTTATGGTTCGCTACCGGCGACGGCGTTAAAAAGTACGACCGGGCTACCGGAGAAACCGTTCGCTACAGCATGCGCGACGGATTGCCCAGCAACGTGATTTACCGTATCGAAGAGGATCGGAAAGGGAGCTTATGGATCAGTACGGCCAACGGATTGGCCAATCTGAATCCTCAGACAGGAGCTATCAAGCTATTTAAAAAAGAACATGGCCTGACATCGAACCAGTTCAATTACAACTCTTCACTGCAAACGCCCGATGGTACCTTATATTATGGCACCTTGAAAGGCATGATCTCTTTTCATCCGGAGAAGATAAGGGAATTTTCCATCCAGCCCAAAGTATATATTACGCAAATTAATTACAATGATCCGGAACGCAACGTACTGCGGCAGGAATACGTCACCTTCCGAAAGGGCTTGACGTTGGCTTACGACCAGTCTACCTTTTATATCGATTATACTTCGCTGAATTACCAGGCTCCCGATCTGACCCAGTATGCGTATTGTATGGAAGGGTTGAACCCGAAATGGGTGCATGTGGTGGGCGAGAACCGTGTTTATTTTACCAAATTGCCGCCGGGAGAGTATGTATTCAAGGTGAAAGCTGCCAATTTATCCGGCATATGGAACGATGAGCCGGCTACTTTTCAGGTAAAAGTCCTTCCGCCGTGGTGGTTGTCGCCTGTCGCCTGGGGGGGATATGTGCTTTTGGCCTTGGGTGGCATCGGGTTGCTTATCCTCTGGGGCGCTCGCCGCAACCGGGCGAAGATGCAAAAGAAGATGCGGGAGTTCGAACATGAAAAGGAGAAAGAGCTTTACCAGGCGAAGATCAATTTCTTTATCAATATCGCTCACGAGATCCGTACGCCGCTTACACTCATCAAAAGTCCGTTGGAAAAAGTAACCGGGGATACTAAATTGTCTGCCTCTGCCCGGAATTACCTGGATGTGGTGGGTAAAAATGCGAATCGTTTGCTGGATCTCGTCAACCAATTGCTGGATTTCAGGAAAACGGAAATAGAAGGGTATAAATTGAATTTTATTCCTCACGATATTATTTCGTTGGTGCACGAAACGTACGAACGCTTTCACGATACGGCGGAACAAGCCTGCCTGCAAATGCGGATTGAGGAAAACGCGCCCTCGCTACTGGCCTATATCGATAAAGAAGCGTGTACGAAAATACTCAGCAACTTGTTGTCGAACGCCATCAAATATGCGAAAAGTAAAATTATTATCCATATCGAAAGAGAAGGCAGCGAATGGTTTACGATCAATATCAAGAACGATGGGAATCCGATTCCGGACGAAATAAAAGAGAAAATTTTCGAACCGTTTTTCCGAGACGATTCCTCCCTCCATAAATCCGGAACAGGCCTGGGGCTGCCGCTTGCCCGTTCGCTGGCCGAAATGCACGAAGGATCGCTCACGTTGGAAACATCCTCTTTCCCGCTCATTGTATTTCGTCTGCGTTTACCGGTCAATCAGCCCAATTCGCTTTGTGTGGAAGAAGAGAAAGCGAATGTACCCTTTACTTCCGAGTCTCCCGAGGTGTATGTAACGGAACCCTGCCGCCCTACAGTATTGATTGTGGAAGATAATCCCGAGATGCTTCATTTTCTTGCGGGGGAGGTGAACGCATATTATAATGTCGTAACGGCGGGGGAAGGCGAAGAGGCCGTCCGTCGCTTAAAAGAATATGGCATTCAGTTAATCATAAGCGATATAATGATGCCGGTCATGGATGGGTTTACTTTATTGAAGAAGATTAAAACGGATCTGGAATTCAGCCAT
>DBFJSK010000092.1:0-5847 GCA_048403675.1 Tannerellaceae bacterium
TATTATCCGTCGAATTACATTGTAGATGCCGGCGCGTATTATACGATCAAAAAATCCATTACGTTGGCGGTGAATGTATATAATCTTTTCAACAAGGATTATTTCGTGAATATGACTACGCCGGCTAAGCCGTGTAATTTTATGGCGACGGTGTCGTACAATTTCCGGTAATTCGACGCTTTTGTTAGGTTATCGGTGCACTACTCTAAGCTATGCCCCAAGCCATTGGCACGCCGCTCCAAGCTACCGGCGGTTTGGGTCGTGAAATACGTATAAGTCGTAAACTTAGGTTTGGGCCGTAGAATAGCAGCATAAAAGAAGCCGGGTCAAAAGGGATACTTTTGGCTCGGCTTCTTGGTTGTTATATTGAATATTCCGGAATATCACCGGTAGCATATACATGCCATTCGCTTGTTCATGCCCGCTGTTTCGTTATCAAGCATACATTTTCCTTACCGCAGGATGCCTCTGGCGGAGGCGCCACCCCATTACCGGCTTTCCAGACTGTTGCAATCGGGATTTAATTCCCGTACGGCGTCTTTTACTTCTTTAGGGGTGACGGGTTCGGTAACGCCTACCTGCTGTACCGGGTAGATCTCTTCTTCTTTCTGTAGCCGCTTTTCTTTTTTTTCGGTCAAAGCATTTTCTTCCTTTGCCGAATCCGGACGGTCCGTCGGGGAAATGTGCGTATGTGTCGTATCCATAAGATTTACCTGTTTTTAGAATGATATGAAGTAAACACTTCGTTACTCCGATTGGTTCACCGGCTGGTTTGCGCGAGTAGCGGCTTAGGGCAACGGCCAGCTCACCCGGCTGGTTAATCGCCAGGCGGGGTGAATCTCGTTGTTTTGTTCGGAAGTCTTTTTCACCCGGTCATAGAAGAAGCCGAGGATAGCCTGGGGATCGGCAGCGAAGGCCGGGTCACTGGCTTTTCGGGCTTCAAAAGCTTGTTTCAATGCAGGATCTTTTTGCAATAATTCCCTTCCTTTCACTTCCATATACGGCAAGCCGATCCAGAATTCGCCCGGCGCCTGAATCACTTGGTTAAAGAAACCCCAGTAAGTGAGCGAGCCGGGAGCGGAGGGTTCCAGCAACCAGGCAGCTATCCGGGCCGAAGGCTGATTCATATCGATCAGCAAGGCCCCCGGCGGACAAACCAATTCTTCCGTTTGGGTGGTAAACGTAGTGTGTACGGGAACGCGTCCTTCGCTTTGGCGGGTGTCGAAAGTGGCGCCCGTATAGCGATAAGTTTGTACGGTTACCCGTTCGCCTCCGCTAAGGCGTGTGTACCGGATGGCATGTAAATCCAGTAAATCGATAACCGATTTCCATTGCGGCATCAAAATATAAGCCTCCGGCAAATTGACTGTTAAAGTGGGCTGGTAGGAGGTGATCAGGGTGGTGGACACCGTGAGCGGACGGTTGTAATTGTGCGTTACCCAGGGAGCGCCCGAGAGGTCGCTTAGCACGGTGTCGCGCTCCCAACTCAGGAAATCTACCTGCATGCTATCGCGTTCGGCCGGCTGGAAGTCGAACGCCATCGGGCGGGAACGGAAGGCGGAGCTGCCTACGGTGCGATCGGCTTGCTCGATCGCGGCCAGCAAGCTTTCCCGCTCTTTCCCCAAAATACGGAGGGTGGCTTTCAGCAGTTCGACAGTGGCCAATACACGTTGTTTGTAAGGCTTGTAGATGTGGTTTTCTACCAATAGCCCCACGCGGTTGCGGGCCGCTACATAACCTTGGGAATAACGTGGGTCGAATAGATCGATCAGGATGCCGCTTTCCGGTTTGTTGTATTCCCGGAATGAAAAATAAGGAAAAATAGGGTAGCCGCTTCGGCGCATTTCTTCGTTCAGGCCTCGTTCGTATACATCGGCTGTCCAACGGCGCAGTCCCTCTTCGAGGTGGGTGCTGCGGGTTTCGATGGAATAGGTCATGACATACTGGAAATCGGCGCCGTCGGTGACGTGTACATCAATAAAGATTTCCGGCATCCAGCGGTTGTAGAGTTTCAGCCAGTCGCGCATTTCCGGTGCGTCGGCTTTCAGGAAATCGCGGTTGAGGTTGAGTAGCTGGCCGGTTACCCGGGTGCCGAGCTCTTCCGGTCCGTTTTGATTGATGCGGTTTTGGGCACTGAAATTTTCATGGCCGTCGACATTGAAGATAGGGACAAAAAGAAGGCTGACTTTATCTAATAAGTCGAGGTGTTGCCGCCGGATCACCAGATCACGCAATAGGATAAAGCCGGCATCTTTTCCATCCGGTTCGCCCGAATGGATGCAAGCTTCTACAAAGAGGATCGCTTTGCCGCTGCCACGAATTTCTTCCGGCGTGGTCAATCCGTCTTTATCGACGATTAGCAGCGGAAGATCGCGGCCTTCCGGGCTGACACCGAAAGCAGTATAGTGCACCATCGGGGAGAAGGAGGCCAATAAGCGGCAATAGTCGATTGTTTCGGCATAGCGGGGGGTGCGGGCGAAATCCGACTTTTCGCAGTCCGTCAGAAAACGATCTGCATCTGCCGAAGAGAAAGGGTCGGCCTGTATGGAAAAGCCGGATAGGAAAAGAAGACAAAAGGTTAACCAAAGTGTTTTCATAAGTTTATATTGAATTTAGAGGATTACATCGAATAGGGGGCTGTAACAGAATCAACAATCCGGCTTAAGCAGGGTGATCGCCCGCACTACTTGGGCTACGACCCGGGTGAGGTTGGCTGCCGCGTAGGCCGGGTGCAAGGCTTCTTCCAGGGAAACAGGTTCCGGTTGGATAGAGAACACGCTGCGGAATCCGGCGGCATTGAGGCTTTCGGTGTCGGCTACGCTGCCGGCAACCAGAACCACCGGGATGCCGGCTTTCTGTCCTTCGGCGAGTACCCCTGAGGCTACTTTTCCCATCACCGTCTGCCTGTCGGCGCGTCCTTCCCCGGTAATAATCAGATCGGCCCCGGTTATCCGGCGACCGAACTGCCACTTGTCCATCATCAGGCGGATGCCGGGAATCAGTTCGGCGTGGAGGAAGGCCAGAAAAGCGGCCCCGGTTCCGCCGGCCGCCCCGGCTCCCGGCAGACTCCCGATGTCGCGACCGAACCTGCGGCTGATTAGGGCCGCAAGAGATTTCAATCCGGCATCCAACCGGGCGACCATCGCCTTGTCGGCTCCTTTTTGAGGAGCATATACATACGCCGCTCCCTCCGGCCCGTACAGCGGGTTGCGTACGTCGCAGGCCACGGTAAACCGGGTTTGCGCCAAGGCCGGATGAAGGCAAGCCGTATCGATGGAAGTTACCTTTTCAAGGATTTGTCCGCCGCGCCCCAGTTCCCGACCGTGCGCATCCAGGAACCGGAATCCCAAAGCTTGTAACAGGCCCAGCCCTGCGTCGTTGGTCGCACTACCCCCCAGACCCACCACCACATGCCGACAGCCCCGGTCGAGGGCGTCGCGTATTAATTCGCCCGTGCCGTAGGTCGTCGTCAGCCAGGGATTGCGCTCTTTTTCCGGCAACAAAGTGAGGCCGCTCGCCGACGCCAGTTCGATTACAGCAGTGCGACCGTCGTCCCAGACGCCGTATCGCGCCGCTACCGGTTGGCCGCCGGGGCCGGTTACCGTGAGGTGACGGTAAACACCACGGGTAGCCTCGACGACTAAATCGAGCATGCCTTCTCCGCCGTCGGCCAGCGGCAGACAGAGGGTTTCGCAACTCGGATCGGCCGCTTTTACCCCGGCTTCGGCCGCCTGGCAAGCTTCGCGCGCTGTCAGGCATCCTTTGAAAGAATCCAGGGCCAAGATAATCTTTTTCATTTTTTCTATTCCGGACAGTTAGCTCGTGTCCCGGTTCAAAAGTATTTAAAATCCGAAGGAAATCGAAAGGATTGTCTAAATTTCTAAAAGCAATTTCGTTTCTCGTCGGAATGGGTTATCTTTGTTAAGGCAAATACAATCATTTACCTGCATTTATTCATTCACCGGCCTTGATTTGGCAGGCCTTAGTTACGGAACGGAAAATCATACATATCGATATGGACGCCTTTTATGCCTCGGTCGAGCAAAGGGATCGTCCGGAGCTGCGAGGGAAACCGCTGGCCGTAGGTCATGCCGAAGAAAGAGGCGTCGTGGCGGCAGCCAGCTATGAAGCCAGGCGATACGGCGTCAGGTCTGCCATATCCTCGCAAAAGGCGAAGCGGCTTTGTCCGGAGTTGCTTTTCGTGCCCGGTCGGATGGAGGTCTATAAAGCCGTTTCCCGCCAAATTCACGAAATATTCCATACCTATACCGACCTGATCGAACCGCTTTCGCTCGACGAGGCTTTTCTCGACGTAACGGAAAATAAGTTTCAGATCGAACTGGCTGTGGATATAGCCAAAGACATCAAACGCCGTATCCGGGAAGAGCTTCGCCTGATTGCTTCGGCCGGCGTCTCTTATAATAAGTTTCTGGCCAAAGTCGCTTCGGATTACCGGAAACCCGATGGCTTGTGCACTATCCATCCTTCCCAGGCCCTAACCTTTATCGACCGCTTGCCGATCGAATCGTTTTGGGGAGTAGGCCCCGTCACCGCCGGAAAAATGCACGCGCTCGGGATTCATAACGGTGCACAACTGAGAACCTGCACCCAGGAGATGCTCGTCCGTCATTTCGGCAAGGCCGGAACGATTTATTATGATTTTTCGCGCGGTATCGATAACCGGCCGGTCGAAGCCGTGCGTGTCCGCAAATCCGTAGGATGCGAGCGCACGCTGGAAAAAGATATTTCGCGCACCTCTTCGGTTATCATCGAATTATACCATGTCGCCACCGAACTGGTCGGGCGCCTCGAACGATCGCGTTTCAAGGGCAATACGCTGACATTGAAAATCAAATTTCACGATTTTAACTTAAAAACCCGCAGCGTGACGGTGCATCACGAACTCACCGCATTGACCGATATTCTGCCTCTGGCCAAACAATTACTCAAAGATATTGCCTATGCCGACCATCCGATCCGCCTGATCGGCCTTTCCGTGTCCAATCCTTGGGAAGAGACAGAGGGGCGGAAAGATATTCGTGAATGGGAACAGTTGAGCTTCGAATTCAGCGATTGGTAACATCGGCTCCAAGCCTTCAGGGCCTGTATTAAAAAAATCAGTGTGCCTTGTCTCCCTATTCCCGCCGGAAATGTTCTTAACGAATGTGCCGAAGAAGCCCTTAAATCAAGAAAAAATGGATACATTTGTTGCCGAACTTGTTTTTAGCAGAAACTAAAAACAATCTGTTAAATACGAATTGCCATGAAAAAAATAATCGGTATCGGTTTGTCAGCTTTGTTATGGACGGCTTGCCAGCCGGATACTTTGCGAATGACGGTGGTGAATCCCTCCGGAATAAGCCGCACCGGCGAATTGGCCGAATGGCCGCTCGATTCGTTAGCCTCGCGCGGTTTTCAGCTTACACCCGGCCCGGAACCCCCGGATTTCGTGCTAACGGATGAAACCGGCGCCAACCTGCCCTACCAACTAACCTACGATCGAAAACTTATTTTCCCCGTCTCGCTTTCAGGCCACCAAAAAGCAACCTATACGTTGCGACGGGCACAACCGCAATCGTTCGATACGATCGCTACCGGAGCTTTTTATCCGCAACGCTTGGATGATATAGCCTGGGAGAACGACCGCATTGCTTTCCGCACCTACGGGCCGGCTCTTCAGGCGAGCGGAGAAAAGGCTTACGGCTATGACGTATGGGTCAAAAGCGTCGCTTATCCGGTGGTTGAAAGCCGTTATCGCAAAGAACTCGATCCGGCCGCGCGCCGCCAAATCGATTCTCTTTACAAACAAGATCCCAAAGCAGCCGATGCGTTGGCTCGCTCCATCTC
>DBFJSK010000093.1:0-3608 GCA_048403675.1 Tannerellaceae bacterium
ATACAAATAATCGTAATGCACAATCGGCTTCAGATCCCGCTGCCCCATCAAACGAACAGCCTCTTCGCTGTCGTACGCCGTACAACCTACGCCAATCGCTTCGCCGTGCTCGTTGATGATTTTCACAATATCGTCTTTTTCAAAATCCCCTCGGATCGCCGTAACACCTACCAGGAGGATACTCGTCGCCTTCGCTGCCTTAAGCGCCTCTTCCGCTCCCCGGTTAATCTGCACCTCTCCTTTGGCAAAGCCTTCCGAATGCGCGATCCACTTTTTTATACTGCTCACCGGATGCGGCGAAGGAAGAAACCGGGTACAAACCTTTTCGCTTCCGGGTGCAAGCAAATCTGTCAGGATATGTTCGCTTTTCCCGTTCGCGATGATGACCAGAATACCTTCATCAGCCACCTTCTGTGCGATATGGCATTTGGTCAGCATGCCGCCCCGGCCGAACGCCGACTTTACGGATTGAATATACTCGGAAAGATTTGTTTTTCCGGATTCGATCACTGGGATTACCCGCGCCGACGGATCGGAAGGATTCCCGTTGTAAATCCCGTCGATATTACTGAGGATAATCAACGCATCCATGCCCATCATCGTCGCGATCAACCCCGACAACTCATCGTTATCGGTAAACATCAACTCCGTCACCGAAATCGTATCGTTCTCGTTCACAATGGGGATCACTCCGTTTTCCAGCATCACCTCCATGCAATGTTTCTGGTTGAGGTAATGCGTGCGGCTGCCGAAATTCTCCTTTGTCGTAAGCACCTGTCCGCAGACCATGCCATGCTCGCGGAACAATTCGTAATACCGGTTAATCAATTTCGCCTGGCCCACGGCAGAATACAATTGGCGAGCCGAAACGGCGTCGAGCTTCTTCGCCGCCCTGATTTCGCTCCGGCCCGAAGCCACCGCCCCGGAAGAAATGAGCACGATCTCCATGCCCTTGCGGTGCAACTCGGCCACCTGGTCTACCAAAGCCGACATCCGGGTAATATCCAGCGTGCCGTCCGGGCGCGTCAATACATTACTCCCTATTTTTACGGCGATTCTTTTCATCAGCGTATCGAATCAGGCATTCGTATCTTTGTCGCGGATTTCCACCCGGCGGATTTTTCCACTGATCGTTTTCGGCAATTCCGCCACAAATTCCACCACGCGCGGATATTTGTAAGGCGCCGTCACCCGCTTCACGTGATCCTGCAATTCTTTAATCAACGCTGCGCCGGCTTTTTCCTTATAATCTTTCGCCAGTACGATCGTCGCTTTTACCACCTGGCCGCGGATCTCGTCGGGAACCCCCGTGATGGCGCATTCCACCACCGCCGGATGTGTCATTAATGCACTTTCCACCTCGAACGGCCCGATGCGGTAGCCCGAACTTTTAATCACATCATCCGCTCGGCCAACAAACCACAGATAACCGTCTTCATCGCGCCAGGCCACGTCGCCCGTATAATACAGTCCGTCGTGCCAGGCTTCCCGCGTGCGGTCGGCATCCCGGTAATATTCTTTGAAAAGTCCCAGCGGCTTGCCGTTCGTGGTATGGATCACGATCTGTCCCTGTTCCCCGTCCTCGGCCCGGCTGCCGTCGGGGCGAAGCAGGTCTACTTCATACTGCGGATTAGGTACGCCCATCGAACCCGGTTTCGGCTCCATCCAGGGGAAGGTAGCCACTGTAAGCGTCGTTTCGGTCTGTCCGAATCCTTCCATCAGTTTGATGCCGGTCAGTTTATAAAATGTATCGAATACCGCCGGGTTCAACGCTTCCCCGGCAATCGTACAATATTCCAGCGACGACAGGTCATATTTGCTCAAATCCTCCCGGATCAGGAAACGGAAAATGGTAGGAGGCGCGCAAAGCGAAGTGATCCGGTAATCCTGAATCATCTGCAACATATCCCCCGGCGTGAACTTCTCGTGATCGTATACGAACACCGTCGCCCCCGCAATCCATTGCCCGTACAGTTTTCCCCACACAGCTTTTCCCCATCCGGTATCGGCAATCGTCAGGTGCAAACTTTCCCGGTGCAAATTATGCCAGAAGCAACCGGTTACGATATGGCCCAGCGGATACGTGAAATCGTGAGCTACCATCTTGGGGTTGCCGGTAGTACCGGAAGTAAAATACATCAGGGAAATATCGTCGTTGCTATTGGCATGAGCCGGACGCACGAAAGCAGCGGCCTGCGCGATCCCTGCGTGAAAATCCTCGAAACCATCCGGAATCAGCGGCCCTACGGATACCACGCGCGTTACGCTCGGCGAATCGGCCAGCGAATCGGTTACGTGTTTGGTAATCACCTCTTCTCCGGCGCACACGATCATTTTAATATCGGCGGCGTTCGCCCGGTAAACAATGTCTTTTTTCGTCAGCAGATGGGTAGCGGGAATCACGACTGCTCCCAGCTTGTGAAGCGCGATAATGGAAAACCAGAACTCGTACCGCCGTTTCAGAATCAACATCACCATGTCCCCGTGGCCGATTCCCAGCGACTGGAAATAAGCCGCCGTCCGGTCGGTTTCTCTTTTCAAATCGGCAAAGGTGAAATCGATATGCTCTCCCTGGTCGTTCGTCCAGCAAAGCGCTTTTTTGTCCGGTTCTTCCTGCGCCCAGGCGTCTACCACGTCGTAGCCGAAATTAAAGTTTTCCGGCACTTTTATTTTGAAATTCTTTTTAAAATCTTCCTGCGACTCGAATGTCGTTTTTTCGATGAATCTTTCTAACATTGTTCTAAAATTAAAGTATGATAGCCAGGAATATGACCTTTTCTCCGTCGAGCGCTTTCATTCCGTGCGGCAGCTCCGAGTTGAAATAAATACTGTCTCCTTCTTCCAGAATCAGATCCTTTCCGTTGATTTGCAACATCATCCGTCCTCTGAGCACCAGGTTGAACTCCTGACCCGGATGGCTGTTCAGGTAAATCGGTTCCCCTTCCGGCTTAGGATGTACGCTCACCAGGAAAGGATCGGCTTTGCGCCCGGCAAAACCGGCGGCCAGCGACTGGTATTTATAAGCTTTGGTACGTTCCACCGCTACCCCTTTTCCCCGGCGGGTAATAAAGTAACTGCTCATTTTGGGTTCGTCGCCAAACATCAAGGTGGTCAGTTCCACACCATAAGTTTGCGAAATCTGGTGTAAGATGCTGACTGAAATGTCTACATTGCCGCTCTCCAGTTCCAGGTAAGCTTCCGGCGTCAGATTGCAGACCTTGGCCATTTCTTCGGGCGAAATTTCGAGGACATCCCGAAGCCCGGCCAGGCGTTCCGCTATTTGTTTAATCTGTTCGTTCATCTGCTGAATTTATTATATTATGTTGCCCCAAAGATAGAAATAAAAAGCAAAAAGACAGAATCAAAACCGGAAAAGTCCGCGTACCCGGTTTTAGATACTTCTGAATTATTGTTAATGCACGCTGCATTTTTGTATTTATGTGTTTATTTCTAGTAGCTTTGTTCCATCGGTTTGCCGTGTGAAAACGGAGCCGGCAGCAACTAACGATCGGAAACGCCCCTTAAAAAGCAGAATCGGATGAGAGAATACGCCCTTATCGTACCGGTATACAACCGCCCGGACGAAGTCGATGATTTACTGGCCAGCG
>DBFJSK010000094.1:0-11114 GCA_048403675.1 Tannerellaceae bacterium
TACCCTTTCTCCTGATCACCAGCTTGTTTTTATTGTGGGGGTTCGCCCACGGTTTGCTGGATGTACTCAATAAACATTTCCAGAGCGTCTTTACCATGACGAAAGCCGAAAGCGGGCTGGTGCAATTCTCTACCTATATTGCTTATTTCCTGATGGCCCTTCCCGCCGGTTCCTTTATGAAAAAATACGGCTATAAAAAAGGAATCATTCTGGGACTGGTGTTGTTTGCCGTAGGCGCCTTTGCCTTTATACCCGCCGCTTTCCTGCATTCGGCCGTGCCCTTTCTGGTGGCCTTGTTCGTAATCGCTTCCGGGCTTTGCATACTGGAGACAGCCGCCAATCCCTATTCCACCGTCCTGGGGCCTGCTGCCGGAGCCGCCCGCCGACTCAACCTTTCCCAATCATTCAACGGATTGGGATGGATTTTGGGGCCGCTTGTGGGAGGATGGTTGATATTCGGTGCGCCAGAAGAAGATGTCTTTGCCTTGACGAGGCCTTATATCCTGGTGGGGAGCGTGGTGCTGCTTGTGGCCCTCCTGTTCCTCTTTACCAAACTGCCGGAAATAAAAGCAGAAGTGTTGGAAGAAGCTTTTCCGAATGAAAAAGGAACCGTTAAAAGCCTGACGCCTACCACTTCCCTCTGGCGCTGCACCCAATTTCGCCGAGCGGTAGTCGCCCAGTTCTGTTATTGTGCGGCGCAAACCGGTATCTTCAGTTTCTTTATTAATTATGTAACGGAGGCCGACCCGGCCATGAGCAACGTAGAAGCCTCCCGCATCCTGGCCTTCGGAGGGATGGCGCTGTTTATGATCGGTCGGCTCAGCGGCAGTTGGACGATGCGCTGGGTCGCCCCCCGGCGATTACTTACCCTCTACGCCCTGTTGGGGGCGCTTTGCATGGTAGGTGTTATGGCGGCTTTGGGGCCGGTTTCGCTCTATGCCCTGTATCTCTCCTTCTTTTTCATGTCGATCATGTTTCCGACCATTTTCGCCCTCGGACTGGAGGGAATGGGCGTGTATACCAAAAAGGCGTCTTCCTATATTGTGATGGGGGTAGCCGGAGGGGCTTTCAGCCCGATGTTGATGGGCTATATCGGTGCCGAGCGGATGGCCGCGGGATTTATCGTGCCGTTAGCGGCTTTCCTTTATATTCTTTATTTCGCCCTACGGTGCAAATAATACGTAGCCGGAAGACCGTATTTTTCTCTGAAAAAAATACACGAAGTAAAAGGAAAGGAAGATAAAAACGGGAGTGGATATATGTTGTTGATTTTCTGCTCATTACACAGGTGTAAAAAATAACTCGGCATGAAAATCGGATTTCATAAGCATCCGATGGAAATTTCATAAGCATCCATTTCGAATTTCATAAGCATGGAATGGGAAACGGATGCTGGTGCTTTTTTCGGATTTTAAAAATTATACATGAAGTAAAGAGGGCGCTCGTCTGTTTTCCCGCTTTCCCGTTTCCTTCGCGGCCGCGTGGAGGGGAAGCCCCGAAATCCCTTGCCAGAGGTAACTATAGAATCCGCTTTTAGCTCGTCCGTATCCCGCTTTACTGATTCAACATCTGGTAAAGTTTGTCCAAGCGCGGCGCCATAATAATTTCCGTCCGCCTATTCAGTCCCCGCCCTTCCGCTGTCGCATTGTCGGCCACCGGGTTGAATTCCCCCCGTCCCGAAGGAACGATCTGGAGCGGGTTTACCCCGTAATCCTTCGTCAGAATGCGCACCACCGAGGTTGCCCGGATCACACTCAGATCCCAATTATCTTTAAACTGCGCCGTATTGATCGGCTTGCTATCGGTATGGCCTTCGATATATACATCCACATCCGTCTGATTATTCAAAACCTGGGCCAGTTTGGCCAGCGCCTCTTTGCCGCGCTTGTCCACCCGGGCGCTTCCCGATTCGAACAAAAGCTTATCCGACATGGCTACGTACACCTTACCGTCCTTTTCCTTGATGCTCAATTCATCGCTACCGAACCCCAGCAACGCCTCTTTTACGCTGTCGAGCAAATGCCGGACTTTTTCGTTTTGCGCGTTAATCATGTCCTGCAATTCGTTGATAGTCCGCTCCCGTTCGTCCAATTCACTCATTTTTTGGCTTAGCAGCGCATTCAGTTTTTCCTGCTCGCCCATATTCGTGTCCAGCATCGTCCGGTAATTCCGGATAGAACGTCCTAATTCGGCCGTATCCCGCAGCAAACCCGCAAGCTCGGAGGATAGCCTATCGTTCAGATCTTTGGCGGCCACCAATTCTTCTTTCAGGGCGTTCCCTCGCCCTACGGCTTCCAGGCGCCCGTTTTCGGCCAATAAATACTTTTTCTTCGATACGCACGAGGTACCGATCAAAAGCGCCGAGACTGTGATGTAAACTATTTTTTTCATCCTATAAATAAAATTTAGCGAATGTAATATTTATTACATTTTAACTGCCCGCTCTTTAGGATATTTGTATTCCGTAAACCATATTTAAAGAAACCCTCTCTAAAATTATAGGCGATATGAAGATAAAGGAACTGATAAATACCCTGCTTCCCACGGTCGGGTGGAAACGATTTGCCCTGGTGATAGCCGGCGTAATCGGCGGCCTGGGTGTCTATGGCATGTACGCCTCGCGTACGTGGAGCTATTTGTCCGACAACCCCTCCGCCTGTGTAAACTGCCACATCATGGCGCCTTATTACGCCACTTGGAACCATAGTGCACACAGCCGGAACGCTACCTGCAACGACTGCCATGTACCTCACGAAAACGCGGCCCGGAAATGGTTTTTCAAAGGAACCGACGGTTTGCGCCATGCCGCTATTTTCACCATGCGGGGCGAGCCCCAGGTCATCCGCGCCCGCGACGAAAGCGCGGAAGTAATCATGAACAATTGCATCCGTTGCCACAGCCAGCTCAATACGGAATTTGTAAACACCGGCCGTATCGATCACCAAACGGCTATGGCCGGCGAGGGAAAAGCCTGCTGGGATTGTCACCGCGAAGTGCCGCACGGACGCTCGAACAGCCTCTCGGCTACTCCCCACGCACTCGTTCCCTACCCGAAATCGGATGCCCCCGATTGGTTGAAAAAAATGTTGAACAAATAATACAGGATAAATTAAATCGAAATAAGTTATGGAAAAGAAACTGAAATCATGGCAAGGATGGTTGTTGTTCCTCGGGACAATGGCTGTGGTTTTCGTACTGGGCATACTGGTCGCTTCGATCAATGAACGCCGGGCCGAAATAACCAGTGTAATGAATAATAAAAAAGTGGAAATCACCGGCATCGAAGCTCGCAACGACCGCTTCGAGCCGAATTATCCCCGGGAATACGAAACCTGGACGCAAACGGCGGATACCGGTTTCAGCAGCCTGTTCAACGGCAACCAGGCCGTCGATGTGCTGGAAGCCCGTCCCGAAATGGTTATTCTCTGGGCCGGCTATGCCTTCTCGAAAGACTATGCCACTCCCCGCGGCCATATGCACGCCATTGAAGACATGCGGCGTACGCTGCGCGTAGGGTCGCCGATGACTCCTGAAGACGGAGGCCCGCAGCCGGCTACCTGCTGGACTTGCAAAAGCCCTGACGTACCCCGGATGATGCAAGCCATCGGCGCCGAAAATTTTTATAAAAGCAAATGGGCGCCTATGGGAAAAGAAATAGTGAATCCTATCGGGTGCGCCGACTGCCACGAACCTGAAAACATGAATCTGCATATCAGTCGTCCGGCCCTTGTCGAAGCCTTCCAGCGCATAGGAAAAGACGTTACGAAAGCTACCCAACAGGAAATGCGTTCGCTGGTTTGCGCCCAATGCCATGTGGAATATTATTTCAAAGGCGACGGCAAATACCTCACTTTCCCCTGGGATAAAGGATTTACCGTAGAAGACATGGAAGCTTATTACGACGAGGTAGGCTTCTCCGACTATACCCACAAACTCAGCCGCGCGCCCATTCTGAAAGCGCAACACCCCGACTTCGAACTTGCCCAGATGGGTATCCACGGCCAGCGCGGCGTTTCCTGCGCCGATTGCCATATGCCTTATAAAAGCGAAGGCGGCGTGAAATACAGCGATCACCACATCACAAGCCCCCTGGCCATGATCGACCGTACCTGTCAGGTTTGTCACCGCGAAAGCGAAGAAACGCTGCGCAATAACGTATATGAACGCCAACAAAAAGCGAGTGAAATGCGCGGCCGGCTGGAACAGGAACTGGCCAAAGCCCATATCGAAGCCAAATTCGCATGGGATAAGGGCGCTACGGAAGCGCAGATGAAAGACGTTTTGAAGCTTATCCGTCAGGCCCAGTGGCGTTGGGACATCGGCGTGGCTTCGCACGGGGGTGCGTTCCATGCTCCGCAGGAAGTACAGCGTATCCTGGGCAACGGCTTGGATAAGGCGATGCAAGCCCGTCTGGTACTCTCGAAAGTGCTAGCTAAAATGGGGTATACCGACGAAGTGCCGATGCCCGATATTTCCACCAAAGACAAAGCTCAGCAATATATCGGCCTGGATATGGCGACCGAACGGGCAAATAAGGAAAAATTCCTGCAAACCGTCGTCCCCCAGTGGGTGAAAGAAGCCAAAGCAAACGGTCGTCTGGATAAAAACAGCTAAATTATGTGGGGCGCCCCCTGGAAATACAAAGAAGGATGGATGATATGCGCCGGTTTATTCCTAACCGGCGCCCTGCTTCAATACCTGGTCGGCCCGGTCGATTTGTCGGGCTTCCGGTATCCGGCAAACCTGGTCATCGCAGGTGTCTACCTGGCAGGGCTGGTGGCTTTCTATGTAGCAGGGAGCAAGTGGAAAGCCTTGCGCTGGTTTTCGCGTAGCGAGGCGGCGCTCACTTCCATCGCTTCGCTGTTGATTTTGGTGCTTATTATGGGACTTACCCGGCAAGGCGATATTGCCTCTTCAGCACAGGCTGACGCCTTTCCGGGATTCCACCAGATGACTACCGCCTGGCCGTTCGTTTTTATATTCCTTTATTTCCTTTCCGTGTTGGGATGGGCCACCCTTGGCCGGTTACTTCGTTTTCGGTGGAAAGATACCGGTTTTATCCTGAACCATCTGGGTCTTTTTCTCACGTTAGGAGGAGCGCTGGCGGGAAGCGGCGACCTCGTCCGGTTGCGCCTGACGGCCGCCAAGGATACGCCCGAGTGGCGCGCTGCTGACGAAAAAGGACAATTACAGGAACTTCCGCTGGCTATCGAACTGAAAAAATTTGAAATAGCGTCTTATCCTCCTAAACTGATGCTCATCGATAACCACAGCGGCAAGGCGCTCCCGGAGGAACAACCCGTCAACTGGGTGGCCGAAGAAGTCCCCTGCGGCGGCGTGTTGCTCGATTGGGATATACTAGCTACCCGTTACTTACCGCTAGCCGCCTGTATAATGACGGAAGACACCGCCAATTTTGTTACTTTTCCTTCCGAAGGGGCTACCACTGCCCTGTATGTGGAAGCTCGCAACCGGGTAAACGGCTCGGTGTGCGAAGGGTGGGTAAGCTGTGGCAATTATAGGTTCCCTTACGTCACGCTTCAGCTCGACGAAGCGGTTAGCTTGGTGATGCCCGATCCCGAACCCCGCCGGTTTGCCTCGGAAATAGTAGTTTATACGCCCGATAAAAAGCAGCGTGAAGCGGTGGTGGAAGTAAACAAACCGTTTACGGTAGCTGGTTGGAAAATCTATCAGTTGAGTTACGACGAACAAATGGGACGGTGGAGCCGCCACAGCGTGTTCGAATTGGTGCGCGACCCGTGGTTGCCGGTGGTCTATACCGGTATTTTCCTGCTGATTGCCGGCGCACTCTGGTTATTTGTTAGGGCGCCTCAGCCCCCTGGCGCAGGCCCGTTAAAAAAATAAGTGGTATGAAGTGGAATTATTTTATCTGGTTTGCCCTCCCGGCGCTTGGGTGCTGGGCCGTGAGCGCCTATTATGCCGGCAAAACAACCTCCGGACGTCCGACGGCACCGGATGAACGTCAGCGGGGGGGCGCCGTGCAACCTGCTTCGCCGATAGCCGGTTTTTATCGGGCAGTAGCTTGGAATCTGGCCGGCCTTTTTATTTTTCTGGCTTTTATCGTCGGTTTATGGATTTCGCTGGAACGGCCCCCGATGCGTACCTTAGGCGAGACGCGCCTTTGGTATTCGTTTTTCCTCCCGGCGGCCGGCCTGTTTACCTTTGTCAGATGGCGTTATCGGTGGATTCTTTCTTTCAGTACCTTGTTGTCGGCGGTATTTATCGGAATCAATGTGTTGAAACCGGAAATTCACAATAAAACGCTGATGCCGGCCTTGCAAAGCCCCTGGTTTGCGCCCCATGTCATCGTTTACATGATGGCCTATGCCGTGTTGGGAGCCGCCGCAGTAGCCGCTATTTACGGGCTAACGAAGAAGAAATCCTCCGATCCGGCCTTTGCCTCTCTTTGCGATAACCTGGTGTATGTCGGTACGGCTTTTCTAACCGTCGGCATGCTTTTCGGCGCGCTTTGGGCCAAAGAAGCCTGGGGACATTATTGGAACTGGGATCCCAAAGAAACCTGGGCAGCCGCTACGTGGCTCGGTAATTTGCTTTATATCCATTTCCGTTCTTATCATCCGGGTAAATTGCGGCCGGCGCTCGGCTTGTTGCTCGCGGCCTTCCTGCTGTTGCAGGTTTGTTGGTTCGGGGTCAATTACCTGCCTTCGGCAAAAGGAACGAGCGTGCATACCTATACGCTCGATTGAAAAAAGCGGGGCCGCCCGGTTAAGAACAGCCTGAAAAGATAAGCAAATGAAACCAAAAAATAGTATATTCAACGCAACGTAATAACCTTTCAAAAAAGCAAGCATATGAAAAAACAATTTCTTCTTCGGATCGCTTTATGTATCGCTTCCACAGGTTTAGTCACTGCGCAAACCGCCGACGAAGCGAATACTTCTCATACCTTTTCGATAGGAGCCCAAATCCGTCCGCGGGCCGAATACCGCAACGGCGTACTGTTCCCCCGCCCCTCCGGCGCCGAACCCGCCGCCTTTATCAACAACCGGGCGCGGATGTGGATGGCCTTTCAGCGGGATCGTCTTTCCCTTTACTTGTCGGCCCAACACGTGGGCGTATGGGGGCAAGATCCGCAGATCGATAAAAACGGCCGTTTTATTTTGCACGAAGCCTGGGCCAAACTCGATTTCGGCTCCGGTTTCTATGCCAAGATAGGCCGTCAATCGCTGGTATACGACGATGAACGCATACTGGGCGCACTCGACTGGAATGTAGCCGGCCGTTACCACGACGCCTTGAAATTAGGCTACGCCAACGCCAAAAATAAATTGGATCTTATCCTGGCTTTCAATCAGAATGACGAGCGAAAGATCGGGGGTACCTACTATGCGCCCGGCGCCCAACCCTACAAAAACATGCAAACTTTGTGGTATCAGCATGTATGCAGTCCGGCTTTCCGCGCTTCTTTCCTGTTGATGAATCTGGGATTGGAAGGGGGCGATTCCGAGACGCAAAAATCGCATACCCGCTATATGCAGACGGCCGGTACCAATTTGCTGTATGCAGCATCGGGCTTGTCGGTAGGAGGCACGTTCTACTATCAGTTCGGCCAGACTAAAACCGGACGCGACATATCTGCCTTTTTGTGGGCGGTGAATGCCGCTTATCAACTCGATTCCAAATGGAAAATCGGAATCGGCAGCGATTACCTGAGCGGAGCCGACCCCAAAGGAACCGGCAAATACAAGGCCTTCGATCCTTTATACGGTACGCATCATAAATTTTACGGGGCGATGGATTATTTCTATGCTTCCGATTTTATCAACGGATTGAACCCCGGGCTGTGGGATAACCAGCTTACGCTGGCTTTCAAGCCGTCGAAACCGGTGAATCTGATGTTGGCTTACCATTATTTCGCTACGACGACGGATGTTTATCAAGCGGGAAAAGAGCTTAGCCGCTCGCTCGGTTCGGAACTGGATTTTCAGGTAGACTGGGTGATTATGAAAGACGTCAAACTTTCCGCCGGCTATTCTACGATGTTGGGTACGCATACGATGAAAGCGGTAAAGGGCGGCAATCCTTCGCATTGGCAAGATTGGGGATGGTTATCGCTGAATATCAATCCGACTATTTTTAAGGCTAAATGGTAAAATGGCCCGGTCGGCCCTCCTTTGGAAAGTTAGCTAGCGGGGAAGCCAGGATATTCATCTAAAAAGTCTATCTTTGTTGGTATAACCCCGTTAGCTAAATTAATGTATGATGGACTTGACCGATATATTTAAGATTCCTCTCTTCCGCAATTTTACGGTAAAAATGCAGGAAGAATTTCTGGATCGCCTGGAATATACGATTGAAGAATATCCGAAAGGACAGATAATCATTCGTCAAGGTACGGCCTGCAATTATCTGCATATCTTATTAAAGGGGAAACTGAACGTTGACGTGCTCGACGTTTCCGGCAATAGCGTGCGGGTGGAAACGATCGAGGCGCCCCGTACGTTTGCCACGCCCCATATTTTTTCCGATAAAAATTTTTTTCCCGCCACCTTTACGACCGACGAAGAGGTTGTGCTGGTGAAAGCCACGCGCGACTCGGTATTTGCACTGATGCAAACGATACCTCTTTTCCTCCATAATTTCTTATGTGTAAGTACGGGTTGCAATAAATGTACCATGACCCGGCTTCGCGTCCTTTCCTTCCGGGGCATCCGCAGCCGTTTCATTTATTATCTGATCGAACATCAAAAGGTGGGTTCGGACTGGGTCGAGATGGAGCATACACAGGAACAACTGGCAGAATATTTCGGGGTGACGCGCCCGGCCCTGTCGAAAGAAATCGGCAAACTGGCGGATATGGGCTTGATTAGCGTATCGAGGGGAAAAATCCGCATTCTCGATAAAGCCGCTCTGACCTGTTTGCTTTAAGGTGGGTCGTTTGCCGCATTTCCCGATTTACGCTATCTTTGTGCTTCGGAAAAAAGACATGCAATCAAATAAGAGAGGAAAATGGGCAAGGTACTGATTATCGACGATGAAAAACAAATACTGGGGTTGCTTTCCCGCATTATCAGCCTCGAAGGATATGAAGTGGTCCAGGCCGACACATGCAAAGCCGGTTTGAAACAAATGGAAAAACAGAGGCCCGAAGTCGTGCTTTGCGACGTATATCTGCCCGACGGGAGCGGGGTCGAACTGGTGGCCGCCCTGAAGGAAAAATGCCCGCTTTCCGAAATCATCCTGCTCACCGCTCATGGCAATATCCCCGACGGCGTGCAGGCCATTAAGAACGGCGCCTTCGATTATATCACCAAAGGCGACGACAATCCTAAAATACTGCCGCTTATCGCCGGCGCCATGGAAAAGGCGACAGCCGCCTACCGGCAGGCTAAACAGAAAAAAAGCGGCGCTCCGTCCGGCACGTATACCTTCGATACCATCATCGGATCGTCATCGGCCATGCAGGAAGCCGTCCGGCTGGCCCGGAAAGTGGCCGCCACCTATGTGCCGGTATTGCTTACCGGCGAAACAGGGACGGGAAAAGAGGTTTTCGCCCAATCTATCCACCGCGAGAGCGACCGCGCCGGAAAAGCATTCGTGGCGGTGAACTGCTCTTCTTTCAGCCGCGATTTGCTGGAAAGTGAAATGTTCGGTCATAAAGCCGGCGCTTTTACCGGCGCCTTAAAGGAAACCAAAGGGTTGTTTGAAGAGGCTTCGGAAGGTACTATTTTTCTCGATGAGATCGGGGAAATGGCTTTCGATCTGCAGGCTAAACTGTTGCGTATTCTTGAAACCGGCGAGTTTATCAAAATAGGCGATACGAAACCTACCCGTGTCCGCGTGCGGGTGATTGCCGCCACCAACCGGGATTTGGGCGAAGAAATCAAAAAGGGAAATTTCCGGGAAGACCTTTTTTACCGGCTTTCCGTTTTCCAGATCCATTTGCCGCCTTTGCGCGAGCGTCCCGAGGATATTCCGTTGCATATCCGGGCCTTTGTCTCGGCTTTTGCCGCCCGGATGGGAAAACCCGTTCCCGCTATCTCGCCCGATTATATGCAACTGCTTGTCCGGCAACCCTGGCATGGCAATGTGCGCGAACTTCGCAACTGTATCGAACGCAGCCTGATTATTGCCGACGGCGAATTGCTTACGGTCGATACGCTTCCGGCCGCGATGCAACATGCTGTCTCGGCTCAGGATGAAAATCAGGTCGCTTTCGAGCTGAGCGAAGTGGAAAAACGCCATATCCTGAAAGTGCTGCAATATACCCGCGGCAATAAAACCGAAACCTCCCGCTTGCTAGGCATCGGGCTGACTACCCTCTACCGTAAAATCGAAGCGTACGGGTTGTAGCTGTCGTTTTTTCTCTTTTTTCCTTCCCCTTTTTTCCTTCCCCGTTTCTCTGCATACCCGGGTCTTCTTTCCGAAACGGAAGGAAGACCTTTTCATTTTGGTAAGGTTTTTCTTCGTCTTTCTTTTCGATAATTTATTGAATGGATTGAATAGTAATAACTTATTCGTTCCTGGCGTGGATTGGCATACCTTTGGTATTCTACTTCGCGAACTAAATAATATAGTTTGAAACATTAAAAAACGAATGAGTTATGGAAACAACAATGTCCTTTGTCTTTCTCTGTGCGGTCGGTTCGCTCTGTTACTGGTTTTTCTTTAAATGTGTGGATTGGTTTGAAGTTATTTAAAAAAGGAGGCACTCGCATGTTTATCACATTGTTCCTGCTCTGCTTGATTATCTTCGGGTACTTGATGTACGTACTGGTCAATCCCGAAAAGTTTTAATAAAAGATAAGGTGAAAAAGATGAATACAGAATTAATAGGTAGTATCGCGCAAGTCGTACTGATGATCGTATTGGCTTATCCCCTGGGGAAATACATTGCCAAGGTTTACAAGGGTGAGAAAAGCTGCCTCGACTGGATGGCTCCTCTCGAAAATAAAATTTTTAAGTTTTGCGGCATCCGTCCGGCAGAAGAAATGAACTGGAAAAGCTTCCTGAAGGCTTTACTTACGCTCAACCTATTCTGGTTCTTCTGGGGAATGATACTTTTATGTATCCAGCATTATTTGCCGCTCAATCCGGACGGTAACGCCAATCAATCGCCCGACCAGGCTTTT
>DBFJSK010000095.1:0-4002 GCA_048403675.1 Tannerellaceae bacterium
ATCGATTCTCCCTTTAGCGTTTTTTTAAGCCCCATGCAGGCTTTTTGTCTTCCGGCCCTACATTCTCCCGTATGAGTGTCTTTTCGGTCGCAAACGCGGCGAAAAGGCCGTGAAAACCCGATTTAACCGGAAAGCCTACAATCCTAGTTGTTCCGATATATCCAGCATACGCCGAATCGGACGGATTGCCTTCTTTTGTACTTCCTCGTCTACAAAAATTTCAGGCATTTCATACTTCAGGCAATTATACAATTTCTGCATCGTATTTAAGCGCATAAAATTGCATTCGTTGCAAGCGCAAGTGCTATCGGCCGGGGGAGCCGGAATAAACTCCTTCGACGGGCTTTGCTTCTGCATCTCGTGAATCACCCCGCTTTCCGTAGCTACGATAAACTGCTTTTTATCCGAACGGACGGTATGCTTGAGCAAAGCCGCCGTCGATCCGACAAAATCGGAGATATGAATAATCGGTTGCTTACATTCCGGATGGGTAATCACTTCCGCCTGGGGATACTGTTTCTTTAATGCCAGTATTTTTTCCAGCGAAAACTGTTCATGCACATGGCAAGCCCCGTCCCAAAGCAACATCTGCCGTCCGGTAAGGCTGTTGATATAATTTCCCAGATTCCGATCGGGCCCGAAAATAATTTTTTCATCCGCCGGCAAACTCTCCACAATTTGGCGCGCATTGGTCGAAGTAACCACAATATCCGTCACCGCTTTCACTGCTGCCGTGGTATTCACATACGAAATCACCGTATATCCCGGATGTTGTTTCACAAACTCTTCGAACTCCGGTGCCGGACAACTATCGGCCAATGAACAGCCGGCATTCAAATCAGGTACCAGCACCTTTTTATCCGGACAAAGAATTTTTGCCGTTTCTCCCATAAAATGAACCCCGCACATCACGATGATGTCGGCCGTTGTCTTGGCCGCCCATTGGGCCAGAGCCAGGCTATCCCCTACAAAATCGGCAATATCCTGTATATCCCCCGTTTGATAATAATGGGCCAGGATTACCGCATTCTTCTCTTTTCTCAACCGATCGATCGCTTCTTTCAGATCGATCCCTTCCGGAACGGGCACATTCCTATACCCTATAGATTGCTCATTCGTTTGCATAATGCCTCTATTCTATTGTTTATAATTCGATTCCTTCCGTTAAGAAACCGGTTCTACCGGCTGTCCGAACAATCGCCGACGGTTTTCCTTTCGTGCGGAGAGTAGCTATTCACAGGATATAAACAAGTTTATCACCGATTTTATCCTTGATATTCTTCTATTTATACAACTCATCAACAGATTGTTCATACGTTGCAAAGGTAAGAACTTTCTCCATACGTCGTCTAAAAACCTCCGGAAAACGCCTTTCTGCCTGTCCCCTTCCCTCGCCCCGGTCTTCTCTGGTTATCAACTATCCTATTATTATTATATTCTTTATTTTCTTTTTAAACTTAAATATGATGAATATGATAGGCTGTTGAAACCGTTCACAGATTTTCCTTCGATTAGTTGCATAAACGGTTATTAATATTTGCTCTTGCTTTATCAAAAAGTTACTAACAGATATAAACAGGTTATAATCGCTGATTCTCTTCTCTTTATCTTAAATGTACCTTAAAAGTTGACAAACCCTGCTGTGGAAAAAATTATCCTCGTTTCCCTCCCTTTGCCGGTGCATAACCCCTGTTGAAACTTCGTACTAAACAAAAGCCTTTCAAGCTTGCAAATCCCAGGAGACAGCCTGTATAACGAAGAATCCCGAAAATCCAAGAGAAAGTTTTCATTTTCTGTTCACTACTTATCAATAACCTTTCAACCCGGTTTCAACTCATCCCGGGGCGTGATATATCCGTGGGAATGCTTACCTTTGCCCCAAAGAATTCGAACAGTATGCGTAAGTTGAAAGTAACGGAATTGAACCGTCTTACCCCCGAGGCATTCAAAGATAGTAAAAAAATACCGCTTATCGTCGTGCTCGATCATGTGCGGAGTCTGAATAATGTGGGTTCGGTTTTCCGTACCTCCGACGCTTTCCGGGTAGAAGCCATTTATCTATGTGGAATAACGGCCTGTCCGCCCCATGCCGAAATCCATAAAACCGCTCTCGGCGCCGAAGATACGGTGAGTTGGACTTATTTCGAAGATACCTTGCAAGCGGTTGACAACTTGCATGAAGCCGGTTATACCGTCTGTTCGGTGGAACAGGCCGAAGGGAGTGTCATGTTGGATAACCTCCTGCTCGACAAGCGGAAAAAGTACGCTGTGATTCTGGGTAACGAAGTAAAAGGCGTGCAACAAGAGGTAGTTGATAAGTCGGACGTATGTATTGAAATCCCCCAATACGGCACCAAGCATTCGTTGAACGTATCGGTAACGGCCGGCATTGTGATTTGGGATTGTTTCAAACAGCTTTCAGATTAATCCCCGTTCCACCAAGACAACTACCCGTTCGGTAAGGGCATCCTTTCCTTTCGGATCGTATTCGGCTTTCAAGCTGGCTCCGAACATGCCGGCGAAGAAGTTCCAGAAACCGGCCCGGAAACTGCCCAAGTAAGCTTTCAGCAAATGGTAACTGGTTTGATTACATTCCCTGTCGATCAGTTTAATCAACAATTTCCCCTGGGCATAGCTCAGCTTTTTCAACTCCGGTTTATATTGTTGAAAAAGCTCTTTTTCCATTCGTTTCAGATGAGCAGCGCGCGCTTTGTCGTCGGGCAGCGTTTCCATATATTCATAGGTCTCGATCAAGGTTTCATATACCATTTTGGCATAAGGAAGCGTCCTTTTTACGTCGCGTACCAATTTATTGTATTTCTCCTCTTGCCGCTTGTTTTTAAAACGAACGGGAGGATAAATATATACCTCTTGCAAATGTACGATAGGAACCGTATCGCGCCCTTCGAGATAGGCCCGTTGTACGCCTTCCGGTACGGCATTGATTTTCAAATTCTGCGCTTCGCATACCATACCGGAAAGCAACAAGATCAGACTGACTATATATCCCTTTTTACACTGCATATCGTACAAAAATACAGGAATTTTCAATCATCCCCCGTCGTTTTACACAATTTATCATCCTTTCTCTAAATTCCGGCCGCAGGAAACCGGAAATCTGAACGGAATCGCGTATATTTGAAGACTTGTTAACCCCTTAAATAAAACCTTAGCTATGAAACGGGTTCTCTGTCTGATGCTATTCAGTTCGTTATTTTTCTCGCTGGCGGCTATCGATAACCTCCGCCTGCCGGATATGCGCAGTTTGGCCCTGGGGTCGAACGGCGTCACTCAATCAGTTTTTCATAATCCGGCGCTTTTAGCTTTATCAACCGGTAAATCCTTTCATTTCGACTATTTTAACCGATATGGTTTAAAAGAATTGGGAACGATGAACGGCAGTTATCAACAGACTAACCGATTCCTTCCCGCCGGTATTCAAATTTCTACTTTCGGTTACGGAGAATACCGCGAAACTATGGCTCGTTTACTGGTGGGAAAACGCATCGCCCGGCGTTGGACACTGGGTATCGGCATCCAATATACCTGGATACAAACCCTGCTCGACACTTATCCTGCCGCCCGGCTATCCACCGACTTGGGCGCTACTTTTCTTCCGTTTGATAACTTGTTGATCGGGATGTTGATAAGAGATTTTCCTTCTTTCACGATTCGGAAACAAACATCTGAAATTAAAGAAATTAATTCCTATAAAGCGGAAATAGGTTTTCAATGGAAGATTATCAACGAGATGTTGATAGTGGGGAGTCTGGGAGCCTGTCGGGAAGTGTCCTTGAGCGGCTGCCTAGGTATCGAATACCAGGTGGGAGACGCTTTTTCCTTCCGGGCCGGTCTGCAAACCGACCCTTTTCAACCTACTTTCGGCGTAGGCTATCGCTACAAAGCCATACAGATCGATATAGCGGCTGTCTATCATTCGGTATTGGGTATCAGTACCGGTGCAGGTTTCACTCTTTCTTTCTAACCTCTTAACCTCTAAAC
>DBFJSK010000096.1:0-2718 GCA_048403675.1 Tannerellaceae bacterium
GTATAAAGAAAAAATAAAAAAACTGGCAGGTTCGAAAACGCCCGTTTCCTTTTTGCCTCTAACGGTTTAATTTCGCTCCCCAATCGCCGAAAGATAACCGGCTGGGCGCTTGGAAAAGCCCCCTAAACCGGAGGATAGAAGATAAGCCGATCGAGCGGAAAACCTGACAGGGGCACAGCGCGTAGCCAACTTGTTTTTTTCGTGGAACCATTCCTTTCCCGTTAGCCTACTCTGGTGTTTAGTGCCCTTTTATTCCCTTATCTTTTTTCGGTACATCCGTACCTCTTGCTATTTCCCAATCCACCTCGGACATCTTTCCCGAAGAAACCCCGGCCGGATGCATCACCGTAGCCTTCAAAGGGGCAGGGGGGACGCCGCTAAGCGTACCGCGTTCTCTGGCTGCAAACCCGCTGACCGGCCGTTGTTCCGGTGGATCGACCGGCGATAGATGAGTTTGGCACGTTACAATCAATCGTGCTGCTTGCAAAGCTGATCCCCCTAGCTTTACGCATTGTAGTCCCCTTCATTCCGTCCTTCGTGAAATCGCTCGTAAGTCTTTCCGTCCTGCATCCACTTCAGCTTTATCCTCCACCTTATTAAAAATGATATACCCCACCGCAAACGTGTAAGGCCCCGCCGCACGCCTATGGCTAACATCGGCTGTATCTCTTGCGTAAGCTACCGGCCGCCATCCAACTCAACCTTTCGAGAATCAGGGAATGGCTCCAAGGCTGACGGTTTCGTTTTTTCTTTTCCCAACCGGATGCCGCGTACAAGGAAAGACCGAATTTTGTAAAGGTAAATAAATTTTTTACTAATCGCTGTTTTCGGCTGTGCAAGTTGAATTTCCAACCTTCGTGAGCTTATGTCCCGTTTCTAAAGCCCTCTAGGTGTAGTAAATGCCGCAACCTTTTCTTTCGTAGCTTGTTTTTTCAAGGTAATCAATCTAAACGCTAAACATTTATGAGACTATTTTTACAAAAAGCGGCTCTCCTTATCGGAGCAGGGTTATGCACCCTCAACGCCCAAGCCCAACAAGTAATCATTGAAGAGGAAGAAGAACCGAAAGCCGTCGTCCTGGTCAGTACCGACAAGGCAGGCGATGAAATCATCGAGATCATGAAAGCAACCCAGATCCCTCGGTTTCACGAACCCAAGGCTCCCCGTTTTTTATTGATGGATCAGAAAGGACGATTCGCCCTGGGTATCGGCGGCTACGTAAAAGCAACCGCCGAATACGATTTCGGAGGCATTTCCGACGACATCGACTTTTACCCCTCCCTTATTCCCAACAAAGGCCAGTCCTACGTCCGCAACCAGTTTCAGATGGATGCCACGACCAGCACCGTCTTCCTTAAACTGGTAGGCCGTACCAAACACCTGGGCGACTTTATCGTGTATACCGCCGGTAACTTCCGCGGTAGCAGCAAAGTATTCGAACTTCGGAACGCCTACATTTCTTTCCTCGGCTTTACAATGGGATACGATTACGGTTCCTTCCTCGACCTGGCCGCCATCCCGCCGACGATCGACTTTGCCGGACCGAACGGCATGTCGATTTATCATGCTACTCAGTTACGGTACGAACATGCCTTTCCCGGCGGCTTCAAATTCGGTGTGGGCGTGGAAATGCCGGTGGTAGACGGTATTACCAACGAACATTTGCAAATCGGTCGTCAGCGTATGCCCAATTTTCCGGCTTATATCCAATACGGATGGAACAGCCAGAGCCATATCCGCGTGGCTGCCATTGTCAGAAGCATGACGTATGATAACCTGGTAGCCCAGAAAGCCGAATCGAAAGTAGGCTGGGGAACGCTGGCCGCCACCACTTTTAATATCGGTAAGAAGGTAAACGTCTATGCCGAAGGGGTATACGGTCGCGGCATCAGCCAGTTTATGAACGACATCAGCAATCTGAATGTCGACCTGGTACCGAATCCCGACGCACAGGGCCAGATGCAGGTGCTTCCCATGATGGGCTGGTATGCCGGTTTGCAATATAATTTCTCGCCGAAAGTATTTATTTCGAGTACCTACAGCCAGTCCCGGGTGTATAGCGAGAAAGGGTATCCGGCCACCCCGTCCGAGCAGTATCGCTACGGACAGTACCTGGTAGCCAATTTATTCTACAATGTAACCTCCAACCTTCAGTTGGGCGCTGAATACCTGCGCGGCTGGCGTACGGATTTTAACCGTCAGACACGCCATGCCAACCGGATGAATATTTCGGCGCAGTATAATTTCTGAACCATCCGCTGAGCAAACCTCGCCGACGCGTTTTTCCTTCGACTAAAAAAGCCGGATCATGCGCGCGGTGAGGTTTTTTAGTGTTCATTACTCTAAAACAGGAGCCTGCTCCGGAACGTATTTTAATTCTGTTACCAAACCTTTCCCCTTTTATCTATCTTAGCATTCCTTTTATACCCTTCATTCGAACCGCCTTTACGCACGAATATCCGGAAGATGAAATTTGTTTACCTCGAAGTTTATCGTAAATTTGTAAAAACAAGATTATTCTAATAGCCTTCTTTCTGCATCCGAAAGAAATAGGGCTTTGAGCTTGCCGGCTTTTCGGTGGTTTGCGGGGAGATATTCTCTTGTAAAAAAACATAAAATATACACAAAGGGGTGGCTTTGGCTTGTCTCAAAAAGAGAATTTATATAGAATTGATTCACAGCGTAATACGGAAGGTCGAAAATAGATGCCGATGCCTT
>DBFJSK010000097.1:0-2100 GCA_048403675.1 Tannerellaceae bacterium
ATTATAAAAAAAACAAATTCGATCTGTCCACCAATCTGTTCGGAACTAACAATCGAAGCTATATTACCCAAGATTATCTTTACCGCTATTTGCAATCGGATTTAACTACTTCCCAACAGAGCACGGAGGATTGGAAAAACCTTTCTTACGGCGCCCAGTTGAATGCCGACTACCGTCCCGACGACCGGCAGGTAATCGGGCTGGTAGTGAATACAACCCTTCATCAGAGCGATAAGAAAATCCGCAGCCATTCCCGCTACAGCCCGCTCGATAAACTGGCACAAACGGATTCCCTTTCCGAGGGGAACCGGAAGACTGAGGCCGACGGTTATGAAATAGGAGCCAATCTGAACTACCGCATACAAACCGACACGAAAGGAAGCTATTTCAATCTCGATCTGGATTTTCTCCATTACCAGGATAAAAGCCATTCTTTCCTGCTGACAGATCTCTACGATCCGGCCGACCGTTATCTGGGACGTACACAAGATATCCGCCAGCGAATGCCCCAACTAATCACCAATCTGGCCGGCAAAGCGGAATATAACCATACGTTTCGTTCCTCGGACGCCCTGACAGGAGGAATCGAAATCTACAGCACCCGTTCGGATGCCGATTCCTATCAAGGATATAAAGCAGGCGACACTTACCAAACCGATTTGTCGCTTACCAATCATTTTATCTATACGGAAACGGTATCGGCTCTCTATCTATCGTATGCTCGGGCGTGGAATAAGAAATGGTCATCGACTTTGGGCGCCCGGTTGGAATATACGCGGGGGGTAGGAGAATTAAAGCAAACGCCCGAAAAGAATTTCACACGCAATAACTGGAATATTTTCCCTTCGGTGATGGTAGCGTATGCAATCAATCCGAATCATAATCTCTCCCTGGCTATTACATCGGGCATCAGCAGGCCGGCCTTTTCCATGCTGAATCCGGCCAGGCAATACACTTCGGCTACGACCTATCGCGAAAACAATCCTTTCTTGAAAGCGATCCGGTCGCTTCAGGGAGAATTATCCTATACCTTGATGAATAAACTGATTTTCATGGCCAGTTATTCGGTACAATACAATTACTGGACGCTTTTCCAGCGTCCGGTAGCCGGCACCTCTTACGTGCGCACGCTCTTCGACAATTACGGAGATGCCAAACTAGGTTGCCTGAGCGTGACTTGGAATGACAGTTTTTTCAACGGAGCCTGGCGAGTGAATTATTATGTAGGGGGATATTACACCCTCAACCAAGGCTTTATCGAAGAAGTACCGATCGATACCCGTCATCTGAGTTGTTTCCTCTTATTTACCAATACGTTCACTCTTTCACGCCGACATGACTGGGGCGCTACTTTGCAATATTTCCAGTCTACGCCGGAAGAACTGGCCGGAAGCAACCGAAAGGCGAATAGCTTCGTCTCTTTCCGGTTGAGAAAAGGATTCGGCAATCATACGATCAGTTTGAATATACACGATATATTCCGCAGACAAACCTACCACGATTCCTATACGTACCATGATCTGGACTATATCTGGAAATATAATCTCGACAGCCGCAACTTTTCGCTTTCTTACACTTATCGTTTCGGTAATCAGAAAGTGAAAGGAGCGCGTCAACGACAAACTAACCAGGCTATCCAGAACCGTGTGGGTAATTGACGGCTCCGGCAAACGGGAAAGAACAAGTAAAAAGAAGAATAAAAGGTGATGGGGTCTACCTTAGAAACGACCTTTAAAATCAAATTATTATCAATTATGTTCAAAAAAGAAGAAAATGCACAGATGTTGCATGTAGAAGAGTTCATCAACTCGTTGGAAAGAAGCAGTCTGAATGAAGAAGAACAGGGTATCCTGTTGGTAGGTAGCGGATCAGGTACGGCTCGTCTGAACTCGTGCATCAATCTTCCGGGTTGTAACCCCAGATGCTAAACAAAAAATCTGTTTACCGGTAAAAAACTGGAAACAAAGCAAGAGGGGGAAGGCCTGCTATGACCTTTCCCCTTATGCTCGAATTATTCTGTTCTGTTTTGTTTATCTCCAAATTTCTTTTTAAGCTATTTTCAATCTAAATCTTATTTCCATGAAATACAGTGTCTATAAC
>DBFJSK010000098.1:0-6486 GCA_048403675.1 Tannerellaceae bacterium
TAAGATGCCTTAGGTTGTATTTTGTTTCCCTGTATGGATTTTCACAGTCTCTGATAAAAGATTGACTTAAATTGAGGTTGTCGCCAAAGGCTTGTTGGGAAATACCTTTTTCAAGTCGAAGTGCTTTTACTCTGTTATTGATATAGGCTTCTATGGGTTTCATCTTTTTCCTTATGTCAAGATAAGTATTCTTTCTAAAAAATGCCTACCTTTGTACTAACTAAGCGAAGATAGACAGTACCTAAGCAAAAAACAAGCTCGGCATATTTCTGCATTCGGTATACATTTTCTTTGCGAGAAATAAACGAAGAAAAGCGATACCTTAGGCATAAACTACGCAAGTTTTTTCCGCCCCAGGCAGGTCTTATCTTTACATCGAAACTATAAACCGTCCTATTTTGAGAGCAGTTTTTAAATTTATACTGGTTTAATTAATAGCCTCCTACACCGCAGGCTAATTCTTCTTTTGTTTGAGTAATTCTACTTGAACAAGTTTTTCTATTTCATTTTTTTCGTTCACAGCACGACCCCGGGGGGGGAAAAGGGACGCACCCGTTAGGCAGTTTAGGACAACTTCAAAAGTGGCCTTACACCCGCGTGCTGTGACCGATTACCCCAATTTTCAAAAAACCAATAAGCACAGTATAGACAATGAGAACAGCCTATAAATGGGAAATAAAGGTTAAAAACACCCCTACCTTAAAAAGAAAATGTAATCGCTGCCCCGCCAGCCGGTTTTATTGCAGCCATAAGTTTCGGATGAACGCTCAAAAAAGGAATCTGGATGTGTGGCTGATTTATCGATGCGTAGCCTGCGATAGCACCTACAACTTAACGATCGAATCCCGAACAAAACCCGAACGGCTAAAAGAAGACATGCTTCTCAAATTCTCAGAAAATGATGAAAACACAGTTTGGGAATATGCCTTTTCTTCTGAAACAGGACAAAGAAACAACGTAGAATTGGATTACGACAGCGTAGAATATGACATACTGCACGACGATATTTCGATACACGACCTTTTGGAAGCAAAAGAAGAAGTGATAGCTTTCCGGATCCACACCCGTTTCGAGTTCGGACTGAAACTGACTTCTGTCATCCGGTCGTGTTTAGGGTTATCCGCCAACCAACTCAACCGAATGATAGAAGCAGAAGCGATCTTTACGCCTGAAAATTATCCGCTAAAGAAGCATAAAGTGAAACACGGAGATGTGGTACTGATAAATAAACAGAAGTTACAAAACCTATAGGCCAACCAGAGGATTTGGGCCGGGATGCTATTCCTGATTCGGAAACCTCTCAGCCAGAAAATCCTTCCGAAAAGAAGCCGGAAAGGATTTATCCCCTATCTTTGCCCGATGGCAAGCAAAAAGATAACTCCCAGGGAACTATGGCTAAGACAGCAAATAAGCTGTCGGGATGTGGATTATGAAAAGTGGAACGAAAAAAGGAAGTCCATCCAAGCCTTTTCTCAAATGAGCCAAAGTTGCATTTTTCTGGTGGATGTATATAAAGAAAGATACGATTTTGCATCGGATAATTTCGCGGCTCTTTTCGGCTATAATCCTCAGTGGATAAAGAGCATCCAAAAACAAGGCGACTTGTTGGAAGAAAGGATTCATCCGGACGATAGAGAACAGCTCGCTGCCTGCCAAATCGAACACGGGCTGTTCATCTATTCGCTTGCGCCGGAAGAAAGAAACGATTATCAGCAGGTATTCCAGTGGCGCATGTTGAACGCGCAGCAGCACTATGTCAATGTAATCAGCCGTCATCAGGTGCTTCAAAAGGATCGCCAAGGAAAGGCCTGGATCATTATGGGGATGATGGATATAGCGCCCGATCAGACACCGGCCGAAAAAATCAAACGAACGGTTATCAACCGCAAGACAGGCCGGATACTCATCCCGGCAAATGAAACCGCAGAAGCACTGTTGACGCGCCGGGAGAAAGAGATCCTATCCTTAATCCGGCAAGGCTTTTTGAGCAAAGAGATCGCTTACCGATTAAATCTGAGCATTTATACTGTGCATAATCACCGGAAGAATATATTAGCGAAATTGAATGTCGACCATATGATCGAAGCGATTCACAAGGCGGAAGCATTCGGCCTCTTGTACTGATTACGGCAGCCATTCGAGGCTGTTTGTAAGGGGATTTGATTGACGCCATTTTTCCAGTTGGCGGTAACTGCGCACACCTCCCGTAAAAACAGCCCGGTATATTTCGATGCCCGGAATCATCACGCCCTGCGGCACGTCGAATTTAATTTGAAGGATGGTGTTCCGAAGCTCCGGGGTGAGACGCTTTAGGATGGCAGCCGTTACTTTCTCTACCACCCCATCATATTTGGAACCTTTCCGGATATGAATCAGATCGAATTTCCAGGTACAGCCCTGCTTGTCAGCATAGAGGGCATGCCATTCGATACACTCTTCTTCGGTATGAATGAGATTCTTATAGTGAATTTCCCGCAAACACAGCCGTTCGGCCAGCTCTCCCATCACAGAAAAACTCTCTCCTATCTCCAGCTTATCCGTATAGATATGAAAATCGATGTCGCGGTTCTTCGCCATCAGACCGGTTTTAAGGGAACCCACCAGATTTACAGTGGCTCCGATACGTTCCCAAGCCGGGATTATACGGGTATCCTCCACTATTTTCCAAGCAGTTTCGTGATGTTGTCGGGAGAGTTCGAAAATATCCATAACGCTTATTATTTAGGTACAGCCTGTCTTCATTTTGTTTGAAACAAAGATATAAAACTTCGGAACATCTAGCTATAAATAGCCATTTCCCTGCTCAAGGGAATGCCTTACTTTTGCCCGTCATTGGGAAATCTATTTCCATTTTGCAACAAATTACGAGCATGTTCAATCAAACAGAAAAACAAGAAAGAGACTATTTGCAGCAAATACTGCAACGGCTGGAGAAGATGATAAGCCATACCGACACTTCGGTGAAAGATCATGTAGACACCCTGGCAAAGTATAAAGACTACTTATGGTCGAATAAAGACATCGATCCGCACGAAATACGTTCGATGCGGGAAAGTATCCTGAACCACCTAGCCGTGGGGGAAAACGTAATCGACAAGCACAAGCGACTGACGCGCCTATTGGCTACCCCCTATTTCGGACGAATTGACTTTCAGGAGAAAAAAGAGAACAACCAACCGGTTCCCCTCTATATCGGCACCCACACCTTTTACGATCCGGCAAATAAAACGACCTGGATTAACGATTGGCGGGCGCCTGTTTCGAGCCTATTCTACGACTACGAACTGGGTGAAGCCGCCTATCTATCTCCCACAGGAGAGATCCGCGGGGAAATTTCTCTGAAACGGCAATACCGGATTCGCGGGGGGAAAATGGAGTTTATGATTGAAAGCGCACTCACAGTGCACGATGACAGGCTGCAAAAAGAGTTGAGCCTGCATGCCGACGATAAGATGAAGAACATCGTAGCCACCATCCAACGGGAGCAGAACCGGATCATCCGCAACGAAGAGGCCCGGACGCTCATTATCCAGGGAGTGGCAGGGTCGGGCAAAACCTCGATCGCCTTGCATCGCGTGGCTTACTTGCTGTATGCCTTCAAAGGCAGCCTGACGTCGAAAGACATATTGATTCTATCTCCGAACAAGGTTTTTGCCGATTACATTTCGAATGTACTGCCCGAACTCGGAGAGGAAACCGTACCCGAAATCCGTATGGACGAACTCCTTTCCCAAGTGCTGGATCATAAGTACAAATACCAGCCTTTCTTCGACCAGGTAAACGAGTTACTGAGCCAACCGGCTCCAGGGCTGGCCGAGCGAATCGCCTACAAAGCGTCCTTCGAGTTTATCGCACAGCTCGACCGCTTCCTGCTGTATATGGAAAACAACTATTTCAAGGCGACAGATGTCAAACTGACGGCTACCGTTACCGTGCCGGCCGGATATATTGAAGAACAGTTCCGACGTTTCAACCGGTACCCTATGCGCAAACGATTCGACGCCATGACCGATTACATGGTGGAAATGATGAAAATACGCTATGCTTTGACAGTGACGAGATCTGAAAGAAATTTGCTACAAAAAGAGATTAAGCGGATGTTTGCAGGCAACGCCGACCGGCAGGTTTACAAAGATTTCTTTGCCTGGATCGGCAAGCCGGAGTTATTTAAGATGCGGAAAAACAACATCTTGGAATATGCGGATTTGGCGCCTTTGGCCTACCTGCATCTGGCGTTGGAGGGAAACGCACCTTCGTTCGGCAACGTGAAACATTTATTGATCGATGAAATGCAGGATTATTCGCCTATCCAATATAAGGTGATCCAACGGCTTTTTTCCTGCCGGAAGACGATATTGGGAGATGCCGGTCAGTCGGTCAATCCCTATGGTTCGTCTACGGCGGAAGGGATTCGGAAAGTAATGGGCGCGGGCGAAGTAATGAGATTGTGCAAAAGTTATCGTTCCACCTGCGAAATTACGGCTTTTGCACAAAAAATTTGTTTCCAGGCAGCGTTGGAACCGGTGGAACGGCATGGAGAAACGCCGCAAGTTCTTCCATGCAAAGGAGAGGAAGAAGAGCTTTCGGCGCTTATCGACTTTATTTCCAGCCATAGAAAATCGGAGTATCAACAGCTCGGTATTCTTTGCAAAACGGAAGCCCAGGCCAAAGCATGGGCCGATAAGCTGCAACCGTTGGTGCAGGATCTTCACTTTTTGTCGAGCGGCAGTGGCGCTTTTGTACAAGGAGTGGTCGTTATGGCGGCAGCTATGGCGAAAGGGTTGGAGTTTGACGAAGTGATCGTTCCCCAGGCCGATGACAGGAATTATCGTACGGAAATGGATCGGTGTATGTTGTATGTGGCCGTCACACGGGCTATGCACCGGTTGAGGTTGACGTATTGCGGGCGCAGATGTACGTGGTTATAAGCCGTCGTCTCCCTTCAATAGATGACGGACATACGGAATGAACGGGATAATCTGTAAAATGGGTACAAAAAACAGGATTATGGATACGTCCGGAAGTAGGAATACGGGTAATTTTGCATCTGAATAAAAGGAAACGGATAAAAATTGTAAAACTGAATAAAACAATTTCGTACGCTATATGATAAAATCGATTTTATATGCCCTGCTCTTTACGGCGATGCTGCCATGCAGTAGCTTCCCCCAAACAGAATCGAATCGGCAAAAGGAAACGGAAATGGAGAAGAAGAATATCGGTGATAAACAAGGCCTCTACCCGATGTCCAGGACAGGCGTCGGATCGGAAACCGGCGACAGCCCTGCGACCGGCAAGCCCCTGCAAGCCGACAAGAAACCGGGCCCGTGCGCCAAGTGGCCGATGGCGGCCGATGGCATCGTGCGGCTATCGAAAATAGAAGTCTATCCGGAGCATCTCGAAGCGTATAGGGAATATGCCGTCGAGGTGGGCGAAATATCTTTACGTACCGAACCCGGCGTGCTGACCATGTATGCCGTCAGTGAAAAGGAAAATCCATGCAGGATAACCATTCTCGAAACGTATGCGAGCCAGGAGGCTTACAAGTCGCATATCGCGTCGGAGCATTTTCAGAAGTATAAGCAGGGAACGCTTCACATGGTCAAGACGCTGATACTTTCCGACCAGACACCGCTCAATCCGGCGAACCGAATTTATAATTTCATCCAATAATCACCCTCATGAACAAAATCATTTTATTTTTATTAAGCAGTCTTTTAATAACAACCAGTATGGCACAGAAAAAAATCAAACAGACCGCAGGACGCGACCAGTTAGGAACGTTCGCCCCCAAATTCGCAGAGCTTAACGACGACGTCCTTTTCGGCGAAGTGTGGAGCCGCACCGATAAACTCGGACTGCGCGACCGCAGTTTGGTTACCCTCACCTCCCTTATCAGCCAAGGGATAACCGATAGTTCGCTGACGTTTCACCTTCAGTCGGCCAAGCACAACGGCATTACCCGCACGGAAATAGCCGAAATTATCACACACATCGGTTTCTATGCGGGATGGCCGAAAGCATGGGCCGCCTTCCGGCTGGCCAAGGAGGTATGGGCCGACGATACGGCCGGCGAAGATGCGAAAGCCGCCTTTCAGCGCAACATGATCTTCCCCATCGGCGAGCCGAACACTGCTTATGCGCAGTATTTCATCGGCAACAGCTACCTGGCGCCGCTATCGCATGAGCAAGTCTCCGTGGCCAATGTCACGTTCGAGCCGCGTTGCCGCAACAACTGGCATATCCACCGGGCTACAAAGGGGGGCGGACAGATGCTTATCGGGGTAGCCGGTCGCGGCTGGTATCAGGAAGAGGGCAAGCCGGCCGTTGAGATCCTTCCCGGCACGGTTATCCATATTCCGGCCAACGTGAAACACTGGCACGGAGCAGCAGCCGATGCTTGGTTCGCACACCTGGCATTCGAGGTGCCCGGCGAGCACGCCTCCAACGAATGGCTCGAACCCGTAACCGATGAAGAATACGACA
>DBFJSK010000099.1:0-5140 GCA_048403675.1 Tannerellaceae bacterium
TGGGGCGGCTATCACACGCTACTAAAATACCTCCTGCCAATAAAGCGCCCGACAAGCGTATCACCCTGCGTCTTATTTCTTTGATACTCTTTTTGTATCCCATCTTTTCGCTCATTTAAACATAAAATAATACCAATATGTATCCCCGAAACTCCGTCTGAGCAAGCCCGGGAGCGCCGACGGGTTTCCTTTACCGGCCAGCACTTGCCGCTTATACTCCGCAAACCGTTGTCTCACGTCGGGAGAAATATCGAATTTTTTCCAATAATCCGGTTCTTCTTCCGATAACGTAATCACGGCTTCCTGAAAACTCAACGGAAGAGAGGGTAAAACCTCCGTTCCATAATATTTTTCTATGAACGCCTTAAAAGGCATCAGATCTTTATTCAAAAGGCAAACCGCCCCCAAATAGTGTATCGGCACCCGATTAGCCGGATTGTGCTCCGCCATCCGCTGCAAATCCACCCCGATCGACTGCGGATGCGACAAATGATCGACCGCAAGCAAATCTTTCCGCTTCGTTCCCAACAAACTATCCTTAGTCACCGCTTCGTCGTTATATAAAAATGTCCGGTGACGTTCGGCCCAATCCTTGTAAAAATATGTATGGCTCAACAGATCGATGTATTTTTCAGCCACCGGGTACTCCCCATAAATCAAGTTCGTCTGAACCAGCCGTTGTAACATGCGCGGGTTCCCTTCACCCGGACTGCTGACGTAACTTTCAAATGCCATTTCCTGTGCCAAGGCCATATTTCCCATCGTAAAATAAAGGTCGCTAAGAAAGGTAGAGATGGCAGCCGATTTATTCCATTTCACAATCAGTCCTTCTACTCCTCGCTGGTCGAAAGCAAACATCCGGTCGGCCAATTCGCCTTTCTCGGCCAAGGCCCGGTTCAAACAGCCTAAATAAAAATAGTTCGGCTGCACTCCTTTGCATTTTTCAATCACCTGATCCCAATCGGCGGTTCGGTTATAATAATCCAATTCTTTCATAAAAGAAGAGCCTGGATCATTGTACACTGAAATTCCCCATTGGTAAATCAAAACAAACAGACATAACTGTATAAAGGAAGCGCCTAACTTCTTTTTCCGGGAAACCGCCGCCCGGTTGCGTAACAGATAGGCCACTACCAAAATCAACGGCAGCACCATCCAACTATAGTAGATCACAGCCTTCGGCTGCAAGCGTGCATAATAATAGCCGTCAGGCAGAAAAGCCAAGCGGAACTCGCCGATCCGCCCTAACCGGACGCTTAGATAAATCAGGAAAAACGTAGTTGCTAGCGGTACTATACTCCATCCGCCTTTGAGCCCGCGATTCATTCCTTCCCACACGACGACGCAACCGGCAAACAAGGCGCCCACCGGCCCGGCTAGCCAAAACAAAACAAACGGGAAAAGAAAAGCCGCCCCGACCCGCAGCGCAAAAGATTTCAAACGCAGATAGACGCCTAAAGCAATCAACAACATCCCATAGGCCACTGTGCCCTGTAGCCGGTAATTAAAATCGATATGGACAAACAAAAGCGCCAAGGCCGGCAAAAGATAGATCAGATACAAATCGGTAGCCGGCGCAATTCGTTTGACCAAACCCGCCGTATGTTCCGCTATGCTGGTAAGTAAAGCGGCCGTAAGGGCCGCGCCTGCATAAGGCCAAGCAAAAAACTGCACCAGAAACTCACCCGCCCACAAGGCTAACCCGCCCGGCTTCGCCAGTTTGCCGACAAAATATGGCCAACTCCATTGGAATAACTGATTTTGCTCCACATAAAAAAAATGAAAAGCGCAATCCGTCTGTAAAAAGGCAAACAAAAGGACAAACAAAATCAAACAGAAAAATAGTTTCGGGATATTCACGGCCAGGACTTTTAAATAAAGATCAATCAACTATGTTTTACCAATTCAAACCGCTTGTCGACGCAAGCCGGCAATTCGTTGGGATAATGCGTGACATAAATCAACGTTTTACCGGGTGCTCCGCAAAACGTATCGATAATTCGTGCCGCCTGTTTCTTATTGTGCACATCCAACCCGTGCAGCGGTTCATCCAAAATAATCAGATCCGGGTCTTTGACAAAAGCGCGCGCCAGCAAAGCCAGCCGTTGCTCGCCAGAAGAAAGCGTAAGGAAAAGACGGTCTTTCAGGCGTTCGATGCCGAATACTTTCATCCATTCCAGCGCCATCCGCTCCTGTTCGGCATTGCATTTGCGATACAACCCTACCGAATCGAAAAAGCCCGAACCTACAATTTGCCAGGTCGGCACATTCTCCTGATGGTACAAATGCATTTCAGGCGAAACATAGCCGATGCGCTTTTTAATATCCCAGATACTTTCTCCCGTACCCCGTTTGCGGTCGAATAAATAAAGTGTATTGGCATACGACTGGGGATTATCGGCATAGACCAGGCTCAACAACGTCGATTTGCCGGCCCCGTTCGGCCCCGACAACGCCCATTTTTCGCCATTCAGCACCTCCCAATCCAATTCTTTGAGAATCGTCCGGCTCCCATACCGAATGCATACCTTTTCCATCCGGAAGGTAACGCGGTGAGAAGAAACCGGTTTTTGGCCGGTACCCGGTAAGAGAAGCGGTTTCTCTTCTCCCGGGGCGGCTCCGACTGTTCCCGCTACTTCGGCTCTTTCGGAGGGGAATAAACAGCCGATCAGCCCGGTATCCGACAAAAACGCTTCCCGGCTACAAACCGGATACAAGGTACGGGCCGCCACCGGCAATACGTGAGTTATCATGGGCGGAATATCCTGCGGATTGGAAAGTAATAAGACCACTTGCACATTTTTTAATCGCGTAAGCGCTTCCAACATTTCGACCAGCAGTTCCCGCGACAGCGCATCGAGCCCGATAAATGGATTATCCAATATCAATATCCGAGGACGGCTCAGCAGGGTGCGCACAATCAGAAACTTCCGCAATTCGCCACTCGAAAGAAAGATGAGCTTTTTCGGCACGAACTCTTCTACTTTAAACAAAGAAAGGATTTGTTGCAATTCGGCCTGCCCGGCATAAGGTTCCAATAAATCGCCTACTGTCGGCACATCGCCGTTTTCCGTGGCATGCCAGCGCTGCTGGTAATACGAATTTTTGCAATCGGCCAGCGAATAAATATCTTTGAAAGCAATACTTTTCACCAGTTCGCTTACCCGACCGGCTTCTCCGAATACGACCTCGCCCTCTTTCAAGGCAAACTTTTGTTGCAACAGATCGGCCAGCAGCGTCTTTCCCGCTCCGTTGGGACCGATAAGCGCCCATTGCTCTCCTTCCCGAATAGTCCAATCCACCGGGGCGGCAAACCGTAACTCGGGCAAACGCGTAACGGCTCCTTTTATCTGTACACTGATTTTTCTATTTTCCATGTCTCAACTATCAATCGTGCAAAGGTAAGGGATTATTTACAAATCCGCTAACTCGTTCACAGAAAAGGGGCCACTCTCCCGAGCGACCCCTCCTATAGAATACAGGCTTGGTATGTCTATAACTTTGTAGTGTAAATTAGCTATTTAACGCCTGTACGTTTGTCCCACCACATTTGTTTGCCCCAGAAATCATCGACCACTTCGGCCTTGAACGCGCTCAGGTTGGCTCCGTTCAGGTTGCTTTCGTTATTCGGATAAGGATAACGGAAAGGCGGTACATTATGGCCCACATAGCTCGATCCGGGAGCAAAATAGTTGGTTGTCGGAATACCCGTCCGGCGGTAAAGCGACCAGGCTTCCATTCCTTGCTTGAACAAGGCAATCCATTCTTGTTCGTATATTTGTTCGAATGTGTCGTTGAATTTAGCCTTTCCTTCCAAATAGGCTGAGGCATCTTCCACGCCATTTTCTTCCAAGGAGAGCGTAACGGCTTTTTCATAGGCCTCTTTCGTCGTCATGCCAGTATTCCATCCCAGTTTGGAGGCTTCCGCCAGATTGAAATAGGTTTCGGCAGCCCGCAAATAAGGCGTAAATCCTTTATAATCGTCACGGAAACGAGCTCCGATGCGCGAGATCAGGCTTAAATCGGGTTCTACGCTTTTCGCTCCGATAATACCGCCCCGGTATTCTCCGTCAGAGGCCGGATGAGCATAGGAGGGTAAACGAGGATCGTCGAGCGATTTGAGCAAATTAATCATTACGTCGCTCACACCGTGGTCGTCGCGGGTACGGGAATCGTCCGCCCAACGTTCAATATAAGGGCTTTCGCCCGGCCACACGAAGAAAGCATTGTCCGCATTCTTTTCCAGAATGGGATATTTCGAGGGATTACCCATAATCTGTTCTACCGTTTCCCGGGCCAGTTCGGGCGCAACAGCGGAAATACGCAAGGCCAGACGCAAACGCATGGAGTTGCAATAACGCTGCCACTTAGTGATGTCTCCACTAAAAAGTACATCGCCTGAGCCCAGATCGTCGTCGGCACCTGAAGCAAAACCTTCGGCAGCCGAAGCCAGCACGTCGAGCATGGCCGGATAAATTGTTTCCTGGGTATCATACTTGGGCAATAAAATCCCTTCATCCATCCGGGCGGCTTCGGTATAAGGTATATCCCGCCAGGTATCCGTAGCGATCGACATCAACATCGTACCCCATACTTTGGCTGCACTTTCCATATTGACCAATCCTTCTTCGGCCGCGGCCCGTTCCACAGATTTGATATTATTATAGATCAGGTATATATAATACCATTTGTTTTCCACGACGGTGGAACGGAATTCGTATCGCGATTCGTCGATATACTGAATCTTTGTCAATTGCCCGGCGTAGGTGCTCGGCTCGTTCATGTCGTTCCAGGCATCAAACAACTCGTAGGATGCGTACCGGATGGAATAAGCCAACACATTGGTTAAAGGAGGTTCGCTCGTATTATCGGGATCGGTGTTTACCTTGTCGAACGAATCGGTACACCCGGTAGAGAGAAGCGCTCCGGCCAGCAAAGCGATTGCGGATAATTTAATACTATATTTTTTCATACGACTTTTACTTTTTTAGGATTAAAATACAAGACCCACTTTCAGACCGAAACTGCGAGAGGGCATATAGCCGCCTGATTCCAATCCGACATTTTTATTCTCGCTACCCGTACTCGATTCGGGATCGATATGGGCTTTGTTGGAAGAGTGTACCCAAAGAATAGCCAG
>DBFJSK010000100.1:0-2105 GCA_048403675.1 Tannerellaceae bacterium
TGGTATTTCCAAGGGAGAAAAAGACGCCACAACCTCCCCCCCGCCGTTAGCGAAAATAATACCCCAGCGAGAAAGTAACGTTATTCTGATACACCGAAGTTTCCCCCTCGCGTTTGACGGCCCGACGGTCTATCACCCCGCAAAGGGCACTGATGGAAAAGAAAAAATTGCTATATTCCACACCCAATCCTACATTTACGCCCAAATCGCAAGGCTTCAGGTCTTTTTCTTCGCTGATGCCGAAATGAATATCGGGATCGATTTCCCGGGATTTCATTTTTCCGAACAGCGACCAGTCGAAGGCCGGCCCGGCAAATACGCTTAGGCTGACATCCGTGAAAACAAAGGTGTAGGCTACATTTACGGGAACCTGTAAGGAATAATACCAGCATTTGTTATGTAAAGCCATGCCGTCCATCTCGGGCCTTGAATAATAGGCGCCTCCCTGATTGGCAAAAGCTATTTCCGGACGGATCGACCAGCGGCCTTTCAAGGGAATTTCGCCCAGAGCGCCTACGCTGAAACCGAAACGTGCTCCCGACTCGGATTCGCCCGCTACTTTCTGGACCAATGAAGAATAAGCCCCTCCCACACGCACGCCGTAAGTGATTTTTGCTGCGGCAGGCGCTATCATAAACAGGATGGCCACCGACAGGATTCCGATTTTTCTGGTTAAATTCTTCATTTCGTTTTCTTTTAATAGGATACGAAGATACCACGAACTGCATGCCTGAGGCGCCTTGTATCGGCTTCTTTTTAAATGCAGTGTCTCTTCGTTTATTTGGGGCAAAGATAATGCAAACCGAGTGCAGAAGCAAGCTTGGCTTGGTTATGCCGAGGTGCCGCTTATCTTCGCTTATTTGAGGCAAAGATACATATTTCTGGTTATAGGGGGAGAGATAAGCATTTTTTAATACTTGAAACCAAGCGAAGTAAGGCTGGCTGCAAAGGGCTTTCCATCCTGATTTCTTCCGAAGGAAAGAGCAAGAATCTTTCCTTCTTCTTCTAAAATTTCAGGCGCAGCTTTGAAATAGCAGACTTTCTTGCGTTATTTTAAAAAAAATAGCTATCTTTGTGAAAACCACACTCTTCAAAACACATTGCCTTATGAAAACCTCTACCTTTTTCCATCCCTTCGTTTGTTTCATCCTCGGATGTACGCTGCTCGGCGGTTTATGCGGCTGCCAATCCTCCGACGATGCGCAATTACCTGATTCCGGAACCACTCATCTCGGCGAGTATGGCGAACTGATCGCTCCCTTGATAAAATGTATGAATCTGCCCCGGCCTGCCGATGCTTACAACTATCCGTTTTACCCGGGCATGGCCTCCTGGGCCACCTTGCCTGCCAGCACACAGGAAAGGATAAAGGCCTGCCAGGTGCCTCTCTCCCTAGTTCAGACCCAATCCACGATGGCTTTGATCTGGGATCTTTGGGAGTTCCCCTTCTTCGGCGAACCGCTGGTTACGACCAGTTCGATGAGGCAAGCCCAGGCTATGGCTAATTCTATGAAGGACTTACAGTTGAACGCCTATTTGGAATTGCTGGATCGGAAGGATAATACCGCTTGCCTTACCACCTGTTATTTGGCAATGGATCCGGCGGCAGAGCCGCTTTTCTACACGTATGCTTTCGAAGCGTTTTTGACTGCCGACGATTTATTGCCGCAGCTAACCGACGCGCAGCGAAAAAAAATGATCGAAGCAGCCCGGATAAAAGACGGCCTGCGGCAAGCTGATCCGAATCGTTCGGGTATTTTCCGCGGGGTAAGCTGGTACCTGATCGGGAAACTTCTTCAAACGGCTCCCTACGGGCCTTTCCTGAAAGAGATCGCCGGTAATGAAAAATTGGCCTCTTTCCTGCTTGTGTAGTTTATCCGGAAGTGTATAAACTTCTTAAAAGCAGTAATGTAAAAATCAAATTTACTGTCGATCCCAACTGCGCATACCCGGCTTTCTATCAAAACAAAACGCTTACTATTCGAAACATGAAAACTCTTGAACTGTTCCAACTTACCGAAGAGCTTCTTCATGCTACGCAGCATTTATGTTTTTATCAGGAGCAGATGGAACCGGCGCATAAGAACTGTGAATTTGAGGCTAAA
>DBFJSK010000101.1:0-6550 GCA_048403675.1 Tannerellaceae bacterium
GTTCATGCAGCTTACGTAGATGCGGCGCGATTTGGGTCCTTTCTTTCTCAGTTCGATCAGGTTTTTCGGGCAGGCTTTTACGCAGGCGCCGCACGAAGTGCATTTGGTTTCGTCTACCTCGGCCAGGCCGGTGGCGGGGTTGATGTGGATGGCGTCGAAGGCGCACACTTGTACGCAGTCGCCGTATCCCAGACATCCGAACGAGCAGCCGGTTTCTCCGCCGTAGAGGGTGGAGGCGATGGCGCAGCTTTGGGTTCCGTCGTACCGGTTGGTGCGCGGACGCACCTGGCAAGTACCGTTGCAGCGAACGACGGCTACCATTGGTTCGGCGCTACCGGCTTCTTTTCCGAGGATAGCGGCTACTTTGGCCATCACCGGGGCGCCCCCGACGGGGCAGAGCAGGCCATCGAGGCTATCGGCTTTTACGCAGGCGCCGGCAAAACCGCCGCATCCGGGGTATCCGCAGCCGCCGCAGTTGGCTCCGGGCAAGGCTTCTTGTACCTGGGCGATCCGGGGGTCTTCGTACACTTCGAATTTTTTGGAGGCGGCATACAGAAAGATAGCGCCGACGGCGCCGATGGCTCCTAGTGAAATAACGGCAATTAGAATCATGATATTATTATCGATTAAGTTTTTCCAAAGTAAATGTAAATCTTTTTTTTAGCTTGTCGCGAAGCAGATAGAGCAATCCGTAATAGGCGCTTAATAGTATCAGACAGGTGGCGGCGGCGGCCGTGTCTGCCCATTGCAACTGATTGGCGGTTACGAGGGCGACCAGGATGATTGCCAGGGGTACGACGAAGGCCCATAAAACGGCCTGGAGTCCCAGGCTGCTTTTGCCGCATATCTTTACCTTTTCACCGGGTTGGTAGGTGCCGGCGGAAGGGTCTGTTATTTCAATGGTCTTGTCCTTTTTCTCGGCTGCCGTGCACAAGGCTTGGGCATGGCAGCCGGAGCAGGCTGATTGTTGGATGATGCGTACAAAAACGCTATTTCCGTCTATCTTCTCGACGATTCCGTCGTGATAAATACTTTCGCTCATATTTGTAATCTCGACATTGCAAAATCAAGGCAAAAGTAACGAATATTTGGATATTATGTCGCTATTAACAAAGTTTATTATTCATAGCCGCCGGGCTTTGCTTACCATTTGTAATTAAACCCGAAGCTCAGGAGTTCATTCACCTGGAAATAGCTTTTGAAATCGTCTCCTTTGACTACGCCGTCGTCGTATCGTACTTGCAAATTGATACGGGTGGAGAAGAAGCGGCTGATTTGCAAATTGAGGGTGTTTTCGAATTCACCGTTGATTTTTTCGTAGGTCGTGAAGTATACGAAGCGGGAAGCCCAGCTAACGTTGCGGTTGAAATTGAACACCAGGTTGGCGTCGATACGCGAACCGATCTGGTTGAGTACGTTTTTATAGGGATTTTCGCCTTCTACGGGATGTTCTTTTTCTTTGAATCCGTGACGCGAGAGGTCCATGTTTTCTCCTTTTCGTACGCTATACATGAAGTCGTACGAGATGGGCTGGAGGTTGATGGAGAATTTCAGGCTCTTGTGTTTGTCTTTAAAATCCTTTTTTTCCAGTTCGTATTTCATACCGGGCCCGACGTTGATGGTGAGCGGCGCCAGGAAAGCGGCCAGGATCTTATCGCTATTTTGGGCGTAGTTGTTTATCATCTGGGTTTTGAAGTTGAAGTCGAGCGTATAGTACCATCTGTTGAAAGCCTGGTAGCCGAAGCTGCTGTGCAGGCGGACTACGTCGTCGTTCACCTTATAGGGGTGCACCGTGTCGATGGAGCTGGGAAGCGTGTTCATGTTGAGTTTGATTTCCAGCTCGTTGGTGAAGTGTATCTTGTCTTTGTTGTAATCGTATTTGAGGTATTGGCGGGTGGTCATGTTCAGGTTGCTGTTGCCGCCGTTGTTCCAGTTTTTCGAGATGTAGTTTTGGGCGAACTGGATGGTGCTTTCGAAGCCCGACGTCCAGTAGCGGCGCTCGGGAATGAAGCGGGCCGGGGCGCTTACGTCGCTGAAATCGGCGTCGTTGGTTACTTCGATCGGGAGATCTTCGTAGATGTTTTTCTTGATGATTCTGGGTTTTATCATGTCGTGCGGCAGATCGTTCTCGGAATACCGGAAGTAGGTGGGGTGATTGTTCTGTACGTATTTATAGGCCATTTCTTCCAGTCGTTTCTGCCGTTGTTCGGCGGCGAACACCGAATCGGTCGGGTATAAGCCGGAGTAGGGACTTTTGGGCCGGAGTGCGTCGAAGTTGTAAAATGTCAGATCCTCCGGCAGATAGTCGCCTTTGAAGATGATGGGCATGAAGAGCGGGTTGACGATCACGGTGTCGCGGAACGTCAGGTGCGAATCGAACTGGGTGGAGGCGTCGCGTACCAGCCGGGCCCAGTATTTGGCTTCGTCGGAAATATCGATTTCGTCCTTTTTCAGGAAACGGAGTAGTTTCGCGTCCGGACGCACGGGGGCGGCATAGGTGCTGTTTTGTTTTTCGAATTGGGCGCGGAGGTCGACAAGGTGCCGAAGCTCTTCCTCATCGAGCGTAAGGACGGGAACCGTATCGGGCGTTTCCCTGGGAACGGTTTGTCCGATCACGGGGGATGCGAGGATATGTTGGCTTTGTGCTGAGACTTGTTTGCCTGTTATAATCAGAATGAATAATACCCACAAATTAAAGTTTTTCATCATTTTGAGTCTTTATTACATTTATTTGCCATACCGGCCGCGAAATTAACCAAAAAGAATGAGATGTGCTAATCTTTTACATCCTATAACAATCTTAACGCTTGCTAAGTTCTCTTTCGGAATAAAGCGGAATGAGGGGTGCGAAATAAGGAGAAAACAGAAGCTTCCGGGAGCAGGCCGGCGGGAGAAATTTAGCAAATAATAGTTAGTTGTTGGTGTGTCTCGCGGAAAATAATTAACTTTGCAGTTTTGAAATGCAGTATGCGACTAACAGATAATTAAAATATTACTATCGTGGCAGATACAAAGTACATTTTCGTTACGGGCGGTGTCGTCTCTTCCCTGGGAAAAGGCATTATTTCCGCCTCTTTGGGCAAATTACTACAGGCAAGGGGTTACAAGGTAACCATTCAGAAGTTCGACCCTTATATCAATATCGACCCCGGAACGCTCAATCCGTATGAACACGGCGAATGTTACGTAACGGTCGACGGACACGAGGCCGACCTAGATTTGGGTCATTACGAACGTTTTCTCAATTTCCCCACTACCCGGGCCAATAATATTACGACCGGGCGCATTTATAAGAGCGTAATCGAAAAGGAACGCCGGGGCGATTACCTGGGTAAAACCGTACAGGTGGTGCCGCATATTACCGACGAAATCAAGCGGAATGTGAAATTGTTGGGTACCAAATATAAGTTCGATTTTGTCATTACGGAAATCGGGGGTACGGTGGGCGATATCGAATCGCTTCCTTTTATCGAAAGCGTGCGTCAGTTGAAATGGGAGCTGGGTAAGAATTGCATCTGCGTACACCTGACGTATGTGCCGTATATCGCCGCGGCGAAAGAATATAAAACGAAACCGACGCAACATTCGGTCAAGCAGTTGCAGGAGCTGGGCATTCAGCCGGATCTGCTGGTGCTGCGTACCGAACATGAGTTGACGTCCAATTTGCTTCGCAAGGTGGCGTTGTTCTGTAATGTGGCGGAGGATTCGGTTATCCAGTCGATCGACGTACCTACTATTTATGAGGTGCCTTTGGTGTTGCAGCGTCAGAAGATGGATGAAACGATTTTGCGTAAGGTGGGCCTGGAGGTCGGGCCTACGCCGCAGCTCAAGCCGTGGAGGGAATTTCTTGCGTTGAAATCGTCGGCTACCGAAACAGTTAAAATCGGTCTTGTGGGCAAATATGTGGAGTTGCAGGACGCTTACAAGTCGATCGACGAATCTTTGCTTCAAGCTGCCATTTACAACCATCGGAAACTCGATTTGCATTTGTTCCATTCCGAAAAGCTGAACGAGGCGAATGCCGCCGAACAGTTGAAGGATATGGATGGCTTGCTGATCGCTCCGGGATTCGGACAGCGCGGCATCGAAGGGAAATTCGCGGCGCTGAAATATGCCCGCGAACATGATGTGCCTTGCCTGGGTATTTGCTTGGGTATGCAGTGTATGGTGATCGAATTTGCCCGCAACGTGTTGGGGCTTGCGGATGCCAATTCTACCGAAATGGAGCCGAATACGGCGCATAAGGTCATCGACTTGATGGAGGAACAGAAGAACGTCACCAATATGGGCGGTTCGATGCGGTTGGGCGCGTATGATTGCGTGCTCAGAAAGGGTTCCAAAGGTCAGGAAGCGTACGGAAAAGAACAGATTTCCGAACGGCATCGGCATCGTTTCGAATTTAATAATGAGTATAAGGAGCAGTTTGAAGCGGCCGGTATGATGTGTACGGGTGAAAATCCGGAAACTAATTTGGTGGAAGTAGTCGAGATGCCTTCCCTGAAGTGGTATATAGGCGTGCAATATCATCCCGAATACAACAGTACCGTGGTGAACCCTAACCCGCTTTTCGTAAGTTTTGTAAAAGCGGCTGTCGAAAATAAAAAAAATGAAGAACAGATAAATGGATAAAAACACAATCATTGGATTTCTGCTGATCGGTGTCGTTTTGTTGGCGTTCAGCTGGTTGAACCGGCCGACGCCCCAGCAGGCGGAGGCGCAGCGCCGCTACCAGGATTCAATCGCGAAGGTTGAATATGCCGCTCAACTGGAATTGCAGAAACAGGAAAATAAAAGTCAGGAAGCCGAAGAGGCGTTAGCCGATTTGCCCGATTCCCTCAGGGTGTCTCGTTTGCAGGAAAGCTATGGCGTTTTTGCCGACGCGATGGTAGGTACCGACGGTTATACCGTGCTGGAAAACGAGCTGGTGGAGCTTCGTTTGTCCAACAAAGGGGGCCGGGTGGCGTATGCCCGTTTGAAGGAGTACGATACGTACGATGCGCAGCCGTTGGTTCTTTTCGATGAAAAAGAGTCGAAATTCGATTTGACATTGGTAACGGCTACTAACCGGGTGATTAATACGGGCGATCTTTATTTCACGCCAGTGAAGGGGAGCGATCCGAATACCGTGGTTATGCGGTTGAACACGGGCGGCGGCAGCCATCTGGATTTTACGTATACCCTTCGGCCGGATGATTATATGGTGTCGTTCGCCATCCAGGGTACGGGCCTGAACGGCGTGCTTTCGCCGAGTACGAATGCGCTCGATCTGGTCTGGGAGCAAGACATCCGGCAACAGGAAAAGGGCCGTAAATTCGAGGATCGGTATGTGGCGTTGTATTATAAATTCATGGCCGACGATGTAGAGCATCTCAGCGAATCGAAGAGCGATAGCAAACAGGTGCCTAACCGGTTGAAATGGATCGGATATAAGGATATGTTCTTCTCTACGGTGCTGATTGCCGGCGAGGGATTCGAGGCTACTACGTTCGATTCGAAAATGTACGAGTCGGGCAATATCCTGAAACGTTTCAAGACGACGACTTCCGTGCCTTTCGACTTGCAGGGGAAAGAAGCTACGGCGTTCCGTTTTTATTTCGGGCCTAACAAATTCCCGTTGTTGCAATCGTACGATCGCGACGTGGCTGTCGATCAGCAGCTCGACCTTGAAAAACTGGTTCCGCTGGGTTGGGGTATTTTCCGTTGGGTGAATCAATATTTCGTGATTCCGTTGTTCGATTTTCTGGGTAAGTTTATCCATAATTACGGCGTACTGATCTTTTTGTTGACGTTGATCGTGAAAGTGGTGCTTTTCCCGCTTACTTATAAATCGTATATGTCGTCGGCCAAAATGCGCGTATTGCGTCCGCAGGTGGAAGAGATCAATGCGAAATATCCCGGGCAGGACAAAGCGCTCGAACGGCAAAAAGCGACGATGGAGCTTTACAGCCGGGCCGGGGCCAGCCCGATGAGCGGCTGTCTGCCGATGTTGTTGCAGATGCCGGTGCTTGTGGCTTTATTTATGTTCTTCCCGTCGGCTATCGAACTGAGGCACGAGAGTTTCCTTTGGGCGCACGACCTTTCTACGTATGATGCGATTGTTAGTTGGCATACGTATATTCCGATCATTACTCCGTATTTCGGTAATCATATCAGTTTGTTCTGTTTGTTGATGACTATCACCAACATTATTTATACGAAATATAATATGGAAATGACGAATACCGGTCAGCAACAAATGCCCGGTATGAAAGCGATGATGTATATGATGCCTTTGATGTTCCTGGTGTTCTTCAATCAGTATGCATCGGGTCTGACGTATTATTATTTCATTTCTACCTTGATTACGATTATCCAGACGTTGGTGTTCCGCTATACGATCAACGAAGATAAGTTGCTGGCTAAACTGGAGGCCAATAAGCGGAAGCCGGCAAAGAAATCGGGCTTCATGAAGCGCTTGGAAGAGGCTCAGCGTGCACAGCAGGAGCAACAGCGTAAGCAACAACAGAAAAAGAACCGGTAAGCGAGCGGCGATACTTTACGAACGGCTCCG
>DBFJSK010000102.1:0-6951 GCA_048403675.1 Tannerellaceae bacterium
ATATCGAATTATGTAATTGGGGGAGAATTATTCATCAGAATGAATACCGGCGTTTACACCGAAGTCATAAGGAGCAGTTGACCTTGTCTGCCAAAGAACGATATAAAGAATTTGAACGCCAATTTCCGGAGATAGGTGGGCGCGTAAATTGGGGCTATGTGGCGTCGTATTTGGGAATGACGCTGCCTACCCTTAGCCGGATTCGGGGGGCTATCTCCAAGGGTTTGTAAAGGATAGGCTTGTATTTTTAACGGCTACCGATCCGGGCGGCCGCTTACTCGCTTTTTACTACCTCTGCCGGATTGCTGTGGGCTGCCCTTAGTACTTGGCCCAGCACGGTAAGCAACACGACGGCGGTTACCCCCGCCATTACGCCCGCAAGTAGCCACCAAGGGATATTCGTACGGTAAGCATATCCTTGCAGCCATTTATCCATGATAAGGTAGGCTGGCGGCAGGGCGAGGGCGCCGGCGATGAGAACTTGCAGAAGATAGTTGCGGAAGAATAAACCGACGATATGGCTTGCTTGTGCACCTGCTATTTTGCGTACCGCTATTTCTTTACGCCGGTGGCGGGTAGCGGCGGTAGCTACCGCATAAATACCGATCAGCGAGATACCGAGGCAAACCGTAGCCAAGACGGAAAACATTTTCAAGCCTACTTGTTCCGATTCATTTAAACGATCGTACAATGCGCCGAGCGGGGTGGGTTGCACATCGGCCAGGGAAGCATCGATGTGCGGAAGGAGGCCGGTTATTTCCCGGATCGCCTCTGGTTCCAGGCCCGGTACCGTGCGAATATATAAATTGTTTGTGGGATAGGCCGACATCAGAAAAAGGGTAGGGTGTATACGGCTACGGAGCGATAAGGTATGGAAGTCTTTCACGACGCCTGCGATGCGGTATTCTTTCGCCTGCCGCAGGGTGAGCCGAATCCGGGTGCCTACCACCGGCTCACTGAGTTCCATTACCCGAACCGCTTCTTCGTTCAACACCACGGTAGGCTCTCCCCCTTTTTTCAACCATTCGCCTGCTTGCATCTTGACACGGAATAGCTGGGCAAATTCGGCGTCGGTAGCGATGTAATGGAAAGCGGGCTTTTCGGAGGGTGATTTCCCGGGCCATTCCACGTTTGTTGTCGTTTTAAAGGGACTTATAGCGTGTTGGGGGCGGAAATCGGTATCCGAGATTTTTTCGATGTACGGAACCGACTCCAGTTCTTTCAGAAGAGCTACCCGTTTGTCTTCATTCATAAAAGGAGGCAAGCCAGAGAGGTAAATAAGGTCGTTCCGATCGAAGCCTAAATCTTTGCGATTGACAAAATGCATTTGCATCATTACCACCAATGTGGCGACGAGGAAGACGAGGCTGACGACGAGTTGTAAGATGACTGCCATATGCGGAATCACTGTTTTCCCGGTTTGGTTGCTTTCCGTCAGCGGATGCAAGGCAAGGCTGCTTAAACGCCAACAAAGAATAATACCGACACAGCCGATCACTCCTGTTATTCCCAGGCTGCAAGCTGCGAAAAGATGTATCAGTTCGGGTATCCCCAAAGGAATCCCTGCTAGAAGGGAAAAGGCGGGGCGGCTTAAGGCGACAAAGACGGCCGCTGAGAAGAAGGCCAGGAAGAGCGCGCAAATCACCTCGTATATCATTTGCCGGATCAGTTGGCTGCGCGACGCGCCGTTAACAGCCCGCAGGCGAAATTCGCGCATGCGTTGGCGGAAAAGATTGAAATAGAGATTGATAAAGTTGAATAAGGCGCTTAGTAACAGTAGGCTCCCGGCTATGGCAAATAGGCGGATGAAGTTCAGCGTAAACGGTACGTCCGTCGTGAGCCGGTGGCGTACGTCGCTGATGGGTAGCATCCGGATTTCGATGGGTAGATTGGTATAGGTGTTGCTGAGGTAATCTTGGAGTTGGGTGGTCAGTCGGTTGGCATCCGTATGGGGCGGTAGCTTTGCATACATCTGTAGGAAGGCAAACGTCCAGATTTCTTTTCCGGACTGTTCGGCGAAGTTTTTTTGCGATTGTATCTGTTCGTGAGAAAGAATAGCGTCGAACGCCAAATTCGTATGGGGCCCCGGATCTTTTACGACGGCTGTCACTGTGTAGGGGGCGTCAGACGTTAAACTGGTACTTTTTACCGGCTGCCCGATGGCTTTTTCCGCATCTCCGAACAACCGTACGGCTACGCTTTCGGTGAGCACGAGGTTGTTCATCACATCCAACGGATGCTGCATGTCGCCACTGACCACTGGTTGAGGAAAAACGGTCAGAAAGGTGCTATCGGTAAAAAGCGTACGCAGTCGGATGTAAGGCGTTTCCTCGGTTTGGCAATCGTTGGCTTCGATAAAGAAAACGGTAGCGGTTTGCAGTGCCGGAAACTGTGCCCGGAGTTTCCTTTCTAAAATTCCCGAAACCAGCTCGTTTGTCTTGCCGGTTTGTTTGTCGAAGCAGTAGAAACGATAGATTTGTTCCGCCTGCGGGTAGAAACTGTCGTACGAGAGTTCGTAACGCAGCCAGTAAAGCGCGGGTAGGAGGGAAGCCAGCCCGAACGCCAGCCCTAAAATACCGGTTAAGGACTGTGCCTTGTATTTGCATAGCGTGCGGAAAGCGATTTTCAGATTAGAGGGAAGTCTGTTCATCTTATTAGATTTCGGTTACAATAATAGGTAGAAGGGTTCGCCCGACTGCCTTCCGTGGTTTTCAGGACTTCGTCGCGCTTTTCTATCTCCAAAGATAGTTATCTGTATGTATATGACAAGGAAAAAATCTTAAAAAGTAAGGTTCGCGAAATAAAACGCTTGTGCACGAGCGCCCTTGGGGCGCATCGGTACCTGATCAATATCGGTACTTGGTCAATATCGATGCTTGGTAAGTATCGGAACTTAATGAGTATGGGCGCCCTGTCCTCTACCGGCAAATGGTTATCGCATCCTTTCTTTCCCGGTTGGCTATCCCATTGGGTGAAGCAAATGTCCGTCTTCCCCAATCAGTAAGATCCGTATCGTTCCGCCGGGTAATAGCGGGGCTACTTGTTCGTGACATTTGCGAACTAAGAGCGGAAAAAAACGACTCGCTTCTGTTTCGGAGAGCCATGTCGTCAGTTCCCGGGCCAGCGTGATTTCCCCGATCCGGGCCACCGTGTCTGCGGTGCATCCGGTTTCCCGGGCCAGCGCTTGCAGAAACGATTTATTCATCACCCCTTTTTTGCTGTGTGTATCCAATGCTCCTTCCGCCAGTTTGACTGCCTTGCCGATCATCATCCCCAGAATTACCTCCCGGAAGCCCAGCGCGGCGGCGATGCGCACGGTTTCTCCGATAAAATTTCCGTAATGAATAAAGGCTTGTGCGTCGAGCGGGGATTCTCCCTGCGCGGCTAAAAGACTTTTCAGGAACCGTTCGCTTTTGGCCCCCGAATTGATTACTAATTTTTTACACCCTATCGCTTTAGCCACTTCCGCCTCTTTCCGGATGGAAGCGATAAAAGCTTCGGTCGAAAACGGACGCACGATACCCGACGTGCCGATAATGGAAATGCCTCCTACAATCCCTAACTTCGGGTTGAAAGTGCGTGCAGCCAATAGCTCTCCGCCGGGAACCGATAAGGTGACGATAAGTTCGGGGGCGGAACCGGGCACCGACTTCGTTTTCGCCTTCGCCTTGGCCGTTTCTGTTGGGAGTGCCGTTTTTGTCGTTTCTGTCATTTCCGGCTCCGCTTCCGTTGTCACCGTTGCCTTCATTGTCATCGTAGCCTTCCCTGTTTCCACCACCTGCGGCGTTTCCGTCGCTTGCGTCAATTCCGGATTTGCCCCCTTCGTTTCCGAACGCCGGCGTGCGGTTTGTTGGAAAAGGGCCGTCAGCTCGCGGGTAATCATCTGCCGGGGTGTGGCATTGATGGCCGGCCCTCCGATTTCCAGTCCCAGACCGGGCAGCGTGACGGTACCGACGCCCTCACCCCCGCGGAAACGGATAACCGGCGCTTCGGAGACAAAAGAAGAGACGGCATCGTTTGGCCGGATTTCCACTTCGGCTACCAGACGGCAACCGTTCGTTACATCCGGATCATCCCCCGATTCTTTTATCACCGTACAAATGGCCGACGTGGGCCGCCACCGGGTATCCGCCACCGGCAGTGTAATTGTTTCGCCCGAAGGCAGGGTAATCTCCACCTCCTTTTGTTCTTTCCCGCTCAGCAAGGCTGCAAGCGCCGCTTTGGCGGCTCCCGTGGCGCAGGCTCCCGTGGTATATCCGCTGCGAAGAGGAAAAAAGCCGGGCGCCAGCCGTTCGATTTGTTTCCGTAATCCTTCTTTGCCGTTCACCGTATAAAAAAAGGCGGGGAGCGGGGGGCGTTTCACGACATACAGCGGCAGTCCGAGCTTCCGGGCGGCTTCGGCTTTTTCCGTAAATCCGCCGGAGTACCCGCTTTCTTTCGTCAGGATCGCCTCGGGGTGCAGTCGGCCGATTAAAGCCTCGGCTTCGTTTTCCCGATAAAACACCAATTGTTCGGCCGGAAAACCTTGTGCCTTCGCAACAGCCAGCGATTCCTCCCGGTTTAAAATGCGGAACCAGCATACATTTCTTTGCCAATAACCGGCTAGGGGAGCGATCGTATTCACACCTGTCAACGCCAGTAACCGGCGGACGCCGGCTTTTTCCAAACGCCCGATTGCATCCGCGTAATCGTCGCACCAAACAAAGGCGTCGTCGCGGGGAGGGTAGCGCCTTTCGTACCGGATGACCGGAATTTGCAAGGTGTCGGCTACCGAGGCTACCGTTCGGTGTAAGCCCGATGCGAAAGGGTGGGCGGCATCCACGATCAGGCGAATGGCGTGTTCCCGGCACCAAGCTTCCATTGCCGGTTCGTCGAGCGCGCCCGTTAGCCGGATGCCGTGGGCGCACTGAACTTCCTGCCGTGTTCCTTTGGTGGAATAATAGTAGGATGCGCCCGCTTCATCGGCTACTCCGACGGCGTCGCGGCCTTCCGTGGTTCCTCCCAGAATCAGGATCATGGCCGGAAAAGGTGTTTGAATTCGTCGGCATACAAGCGCGACAGGCCTTTGCGGTTGCCGATCGCTTCGCCTACTACCAAAAGCGTAGTGAGCGTTAGATGGTTTTCCCGGACGATTTTGGACAGATTTCTCAATTCTCCCCGGTAGATCCGTTCGTCTTTCCAGGTTAGCTTATAACAGGCCGCTACGGGGGTAGAGGGTGGATAAGCCTGGAGCAATGCTTCTTGTACCTGTTCTACAATGCCGGCGCTCAGGAAAATGCACATCGTGCTTTGGCTGGCGGCCAGTTTATGCAACTGTTCTTTTTCCGGCATCGGCGTACGTCCTTCTCCGCGGGTAAGGATGATGGTTTGCACCTTCTCCGGAATGGTAAATTGCGAACCGAGGGCTGCCGCGGCGGCCTGGAAAGAGGAGATGCCGGGGGTGATGTGGTAGTTCATGCCATAGTGATCGAAATAATTCATTTGCTCTTGGATCGCACCATAGATGCAGGGATCGCCCGTATGCAGTCTGACTACGAATTTACCTTGGTCGTAGAACGATTTCATCAAAGCGAACTGTTCTTCCAGGTTCATATCGGCCGAACTGCGGACGGTGGCGCCCGGCTTGGCGCAGGCTGTCAGTTCTTTCGGAACCAGACTACCGGCATACAAAATCAGGTCGGCTTTTTCCAACAGGTAGCGTCCGCGGATGGAAATCAAGTCCGGATCGCCTGGCCCGGCTCCCACAATCTCGATATGGCCCCCGCGGCAAGCGGCCTGGTTCATCGCTACGGCGAACGTGTATTCGTTGCCGGGGCCTAAATCGCCTTTTTGCTTTTCAAGGATCAAAGGCCCCCCGCCGGCTCCGCGGATCGCTGCGGCTTCCGCTACGCTGGCGGATGCAGTGGCTTCTTTCACCCGCTCGGAGGGGTTGGGGACGACGATCGCATCCAGCTCGGCTGCCGGATAAGTATGAAACGAACATTCCATTGCGCCGTAAGCCAGCAAGTTCAAGACCGGTTCGCATTTTTTCAGGTCGATGCTGTGCAGGCCGGCCAACGCTTCCGGGGCCCATCCTGCGGCGGTCAAGGTTGCTGCCACATGCCGGTAGAACAGGGTGGCGTCTCCTTTCATGTCTTTCCGGCATCCGGCGCCCAACTGGAGCACTTTCGGGATAAAACGGAGCGTCGGCACGGGCATCGGCGGATACGTCCGGGGGCTGACGATCAGCACTAATTCGTAAGCCTCCGGATCGATTTCTTCGAATCGGTAGAATAGCTTGACGTGTTCCGGGCAAGTCCGTTCGAGTGCTTCGGTTCCTTTGTCGCGTATGGCTAACAGCAACGCGGTAGGACGTCGGTTGACGAAGGCCGTAATGCAGGTGTTCATCGGTTTGCCGGCCGCTTCCCCGATCCCGGTTCTTCCTCCGGCTCCGCCTGGCACTTCGGCTACCGTTGTCCAGCCGTATAGGCGTTCGAACGTATCCAAAGCCCATAGGTTCGTATTGTCGCTCTGGGTGGTCACGATGGCTTGGGCGCCGAGGCATCCCGCCAGCTCGCGGCTTAGCTCGTTGGCTCCCCCGATGTGGCCCGATACGACCGGTATGACGAACCGGCCGGTGCTATCGATGCAGACTACGGCCGGATCGGTATGTTTGTCGGCCAGGAAGGGGGCGATACTGCGCACGCAGATCCCCAAGGCTCCGATAAATACGATAGCGCCGACTTCGGGAAACAGGCGTCCGGTCAAGGCTTCGAAAGATTCGACGGTTGTTTCGGGGGTAAGGGTGGTTTCGCCGTGCGTGTGGAGCCTCGTTTCGCCGGTAGTCTCGCTGGCCGTTTCACCGGTTGTGCAGGGGACTGTCTCGCCGATAGTACGGCGCGTATAAATTTCGGCCGACGGATAGTGCTTTTTCAGCTTATCCGCTAGCCGTTGTCCGGCTGCCGAGACGAG
>DBFJSK010000103.1:0-8271 GCA_048403675.1 Tannerellaceae bacterium
GACGCTCGACATTCTGAATTATGCGCTGGCGGAAATGGATTACCGGATGAGTTTCCCGCTTGAAGACTATTTGTCGGGGCCCGATCACGTATTCCATCCCCAGCCGTACGGTCTGTTCAGCCCGGCGGACGTATTCGCCATGAATCCGGTTACTCCCGACGACTACCGGAATCTTGTTCTGGATAGCCTGGACACGGTAGAGGACATCCATTTCAACGTTCACCGCCCGGTATATGGAGAAGAATGCCTGGGGTGGTACGACGTCCAGGTTGAAATGTCGCCTTATGTGGAAGCCGACAGGCTGGAACCGGAGAAAGAGCGCGTCTATCAGATGATTTATCGTTTGTATCATAGCCATCGGAATCTGGGAGAAAATTTATATGGCATTACGTTTGTGGAACGAAATAAATTGATGCTCACCGGCGACATCGATATGGACGGCAGTGTAGCTGCGGAAGATTTGCTGGTGGCCATTTATGCACAAGCGCAGGCATTATTCGCTCCCGGCGCTTCGCACGAGGCCGGGGCGATACCGGTTTATTTGTTGTACAAGCACGTCAAACAATTGCCGGGAGTGACCATGGTTCGCTCGCTGGATTTTTTGGCGGTGGAAAAGGAAGAGGGGCCTTATACGCTGGCGCTGGCGGATGTAGGGTATTTAAAGGTAAAATTATACCGAAGCGGAAAGCCGGTACAGGTCAACCTGAACCGGGTATTGCGCCGGTTGGCTTCCCGCAACAATATCCGCCATGTGATTCGTCATAAAAAAAACAAGGAAAAAGAAGAGCTTGTCTTGCCGGCGCGTTTTCATCAGATGGCTTATTATAGTATTCAACATGATTTTCCGGCTTGTTACGGAACGCGTATCAAGGAAATGGCGGTGTATGCCTCCGAAAAACGACGGGTGGAATTGCGTCAGTTCAAGGCTTACTTGCTGATCTTCGATTTATTCCTGGCGAAAGGATTAGACGAAATCAATCGTCTGCCCGACTGGCTGGCCTTGACCGGACAAATCGCTCCCGACGGCGATCCGCAACTGGATACGCCGGAATTGCTTTGGGAAGTTTTCGTCGACGAGCAGCTCATGAGCCGCGACCGGATGCAGACGAGGCCGGCCAGGGAAGAGAATAAGCATCGGTTGCTGGATACGCTCGACAAAATATATGGAGAAGAGAGTAACGCGCCTTATTTGCGTACCGCAGACGGAGAGGAAAATATAGCGCGCCGGGTAAATTTCCTCAAACATTTGCCGGGCTTGATCCGCGACCGGTATACCGGCATCAATCTGCTCGACGTAGCAAGCCGCTCGGGTTTGGAACGCTACCTGACCTCTTTGTTGGGACTCGAAAAGGAGAAGTTGGAGGCGTATGTGGTGGAGCATTTACTGCTTTATCCGGACGCAGGCTACGAACGTACGTTCATCCCTACCGAGGCGGCCGTGGTAGAACAAACCGGCAGTCCGCTAGACGAATTGCCGATGGAGTGCGCGCTGAGTATCATACTGCCCGAATCGGCGTTATTTACCGAACACCCCGAGTTCCGGGTGCCGGTAGAGGAACGGCTAAGACAGCGGATTCCGGCGCATTTGGAATTTGACGTATATTGGCTTCCGCCGGCTCCTTTCCGCAGTTTCAGCAAGTATTATGCAGATTGGCGCAAAGCCAGAGCCGACGGGGATGTGGCATGGAGCGGGCGGCTGGCCGGTATGTTAGCGAACGGCCTGGTCGATTTAAAAAAACGAACACTAAAGAAATAACCTATGTATACCTCTGAAAAGCATTTGATTGGCCGGTTGGGGCTCTGGATGGCGGCTGTCGTCGGCTGGATACTACCCGCTTTAAGTCAGCAGAAGCTGACCGATGCATATGATTACTACCGGATGTGGGGGGAACAGACCTCTTTCGAATGGGCAGCAATCTTGGCCCGGGACATACAAACCGATAGTATTGTCGCTTCGCTGACGGAAGATATTTTGAACGAGAAATTCGGCTATGTAGTGTATCCGGCTAAAGTAGGCAATATTTTCCAGCAGATCGAGGATAAAGAGGTACTGAAAGCGGTTCGCCGGATGGGATATTTGCAATTGCCGGTTTCGTCGGCGCCCCCCGTCGTGAGGGAGTGCGCCTATACGCCTTGGCTATTCGGGAACGAAATGCTCACGGCCGAAAAGTATGAAGCGAATGCGCAGACGATCGATGTTTTTTTTTCGTCGGTAAAAGGAGAGATCCGGGTGCGCCGGGCACTTTGGTATTATTTCAACCCGAAAGATCCGGAGCAGAAATGGCCTTCGCCGACGGCGGATAATCTCTATTTCTTCAAAGGGACTGCGGGCGATTACGATCAGATACAGATATTGCTGGCTTCCGGCAAGCAAGGTTATATCATCAGTCCGGTCTGGACGGAGGATATTACGGGCGCACTCGATAGTCCGGAACTGAATCCTGAAATCAAAGGTAGCGGAACGGTGGAATTTCTGATTACGGAGAATCCGTTGGCGATTGCCTTGAATTTTAATGTATGGGAAGAAGAACAGGCGAAGTTGAGCAAAGCGGATGTGATTCCGTTTGTATTCGGAGGAGATTATACCCAAAAAGTGGCCGATTGGTTATTATCGGTCAGAGAGCTGTATCCGGAAACGATCCGTTCGTTTTATTGTTATTTTGACAAACGGGAGCCTGAGGAAGCGATGGCGGATAAGGCGGCGGGGAATTGTGTTGCTCCGGTTTTTAAAGAAGATGGCTTAACGAATGAGGCCGAAGTGCTGGCGGCCCGGGTGGGGAGCCAAAAGAGTAATGCCTTTACGGTTGTGCCTTATTGGGCGGAGGATACGTATTTGAAACTTCCCGACACGACGGCACGCAAGATTACCCGGGTAGAGTATCTGGGGTGCGCAATGGATCCTTCGAACGGGGCGATGGCGATTTTAGATAACTGGCAAAAGAAAGCTTGTGTAGCCGATTATCCGCCTTACAACCACCAACCGTTCGATTTGATGGTATTGTTCCGGGGAATGGAAACGACCGACCGGTTTCTGAGTTCGAAAGACGACCAGTTGCAATTCATTAAAAGTTTGCTGGAACCAGAGAAGGGAATTATGTTGCGCGACCAGACGCTCCGCAACCCGAACGGGGTGAATATTTATTTTCCGGATTATAATTTCAAGCAGAAGCGCGATTTGGTTCAGTTTTGCAAATCGATTAGTTTCGTGATCGATTCATTTTGTGTGAACGGCGAAAAGATTTATAGCGATTATGATCTGACACTCACTTTTCCGATTCTGGCGCGCAAGCATATGGGATTCCTGTCCATTTTGCTGAAATATCGGATTGTAGACCGCTTGTGTTTTGTGGATTATGATGAATGGGGAGTACCCGTAACGAGTTGCAACGATCCCGACAATCCGGAAGATGGAAAGCGGAAGATGGTGATTTATGAAGGAGATTACGATAGTTCGTTGTTTGATAACCTATGGAATTCGCTATTTTATTTATTGAATCCTTTCCCCTTCGGGGATGAGTTGTTGACGAGCTGTTCGGACGATATTGACGAGCTGGCCAACGCTCAGTTTACGGCGCCGGTGTTGCTTTATTTAATGGCTACGTTTATCGTGCTGACGCTGGGGTTGGTCGTCGTCATCGTATTGTATCTGACGCATAGTAAGTTCTATATTTATGTACGGCATAAACAGCGGTATATGGTGCCGGTATTGTTAACGTGGATTTCGGAGATTTTATTGGTATTATATCTGATTACGAACGTGGTATCGAGCCGGGAAACCTTCGATATATGGACGCAGCTCTTTATTCTCTTTTTACCGTTTATCTTTTTCATCCTATCCGCTACGCCTTTCAGCCGGCATGAAAAGGAGCCGTTGCCGTAAGGGGGAGCTTTGTGCGGATGCTTCTAGCCGAGTGCGGGGAATCTAAGCCGGGGAGGCTATTACCATTTGCCTTCCTTTGCAAGCTCTTTGCGCAGGGCAGTGGTAAGAAGCGGAAGGGTGAGGTATTTTTGGTTGCGGCTGAGCAGTTGAAGGGCGCACCGCCGGATAACGTTGGAAATGGAACCACCCGACAGTTCGTAGGTAGCGGCCTCGCGTATCAGCGTATCGCCGTCGTGGTCGAGCCAAACGGAAGGGAGCATTTTCCGCCACAACATTTCGCGCAAGTTGGCATCGGGCATCGGAAAGTAGATCACGGATTGGAAACGGCGCGAGAAGGCTTCGTCGATATTGCTGCGCAGGTTGGTGGCCAGCACGACAGTACCCGGGAAGTCTTCGATGCGCTGGAGCAGGTAGGCTACTTCCTGGTTGGCATGCCGGTCGTTGGAGGTAGTGGTAGAGGTGCGCTTGCCGAAAAGAGCATCAGCCTCATCGAAAAAGAGAATCCAGTTCCGGTTTTCGGCCATGTCGAAGATCTTGGCCAGGTTTTTTTCGGTTTCGCCGATGTATTTGGAAACGATCATGGAAAGATCGACGCGGTATACATCCATGCCGTTTTGTTTGCCGATCAGGGTAGCCATCAAGGTTTTCCCGGTACCCGGGGGGCCGTAGAAGAGCGTGCGGTAGCCGGCTTTCAGGATGCGGCTCAAACCCCATTCCGACAGAATGCGATGATGACTGCCGATCCAGACATTGATTTCTTCTATTTCTTCCCATACTTCAAAAGGAAGTACCACATCGCTCCATTCCAGGCTGCTGGTAATGCGTTTGGCGGGAAAACCCAAGCTGTAATCGGGCTTATATTCTACCTGGGAAATCAACCACCAGAGCACTTCGGGCGACAAGCGCAACTGCCCGCTCAGAAAAGGTTCGCCTTCCCCGGCGCCTTCGAGCGAGAGGATATTGGCGGTATGAAACCAATGCTGCTTTTGGAACAGCCGGACGATTTGGATACGCCGTTGCTGGTCGTCGCCGGCCAGCAGAAAAGCAGCGGTCTGGCCGGTCGGCAAAAAGCCGCCGTGCGAAAGGCCTTTCCAGCCGCCGAATTCGGTATAAGGGCGATCGAAGTTCTTATTGTGTACGTAAAAGATGTCCAGTATCTGGGGGGAAAGATGGGGAATCAAGGCTAACATGAGCACGATCCGTTCTTCATAGGAAGGGGTGATTCCCTTCGGTATTATCCGGGCGAAAGGATCTTCTTCATCCGGATAGGGAATTTCCCGCAACTGGGCATACGCCTTCTCTTGCTTGAAATAGAGGCGGAGCGCAGTATCCAATATCAGCCGAAACCAGTTGACCCACGCGTTCATAAAGCGGCTTTTGCCCCGATCTGATCGGCTTCACGTTCAAGGCCGGGATTGTCGTTGACCGGCATTCCTCCGATTTCGGTAGTAGGCTGGACGCGTCCCGCATCTTGTTGCTCTACATGGGCTAACTCATGGCCGATCAGTTGCCGTCCGGCTTGGGTGTCGGGCTTGAATTGGCCGGGAGCAAAATGGATGTCGTGTCCCTGGGTATAAGCCAAAGCGCCCACCTCCTGGGGAGTTGGCGAATCGGGATGCAGGTTGACGCTCGATAGCATTTCGGCTCCGAAGGTAGGTATCATCGAGGACAGAGCCGGTGCAACAGCCGGCCCTTCGGCACGTTGCGTTGTCATCTTGCCTTGCACTAATTCGTCTTCATCCATCTCGGCACGCTGCGTAACGAATTTACCTTGCAGAAGTTCATCCTCATCCATTTCCGCACGCTGGGCGACAAACTTGCCTTGCAAAAGCTCGTCCTCATCCATCTCAGCACGTTGTGTAACGAATTTGCCTTGCAGCAACTCGTCTTCATCTGCCGGCATACGCTGAATCGCTTCTTTCAACTTAGCCTGGGCCGCAAATTGGGTACGGTTATCTTCAATCTGAAAGGAAGGATTTTCTTTTTTAGACTGAAATACATGGGATGTGGTTCCTTCCGCCACATGTAGTTGTTCAGTATTCATGGGTAGGGTTGTTTTAATTTATCTCCATTTCACATAGATAGGCTTATTCATCCAAGCGAATTTCACCGGAGAATAACTCCAAGGCAGTGTATCCAGCAAGAGATCGTAAGCGCGGGATTCGACGGTAAGCACCCACTGGTCTTCCTTTTCTTCCAATACGCCTTCCCTTAAAAGGAAGCTATTGCGTAATCCCTCTATACTGGTGTTTTTCATTTGGTTCCAATTACATTTTATACTGTTCAACAAAGATAATAAAATTTGTTTTTCTGCTTCTCCAAAATCAAAAAAAGGAGAAAAAGATTGCTCTAAGGGATAGCCGGACATTAATTTATTCAGGAACAATTCATATTCGGGCACTTCCTTTTCGGCCGTAACCAGGTATTGCATATAAAAAATAGCTTTTACCTGGCTCTCCGGATCGCTGAGTTTACGCGCCCCGTCGAGTAAATGAAGCATGGAAAACAAGCGCGGGAAATAAGGACTGAGCAAAACCAGACCGGCATTGCGAATATAAGTACGTACCCCTGCCGCTTCCGACGATTTCACCGCTGCCGTTTTTTTCATCTCCGCAGAAGCCCTCACGAGGCCGGTTAGCCCGGGCAACCGCTGCGGATGCGAACGAATGGTTTCCCGCAAAATGTCGATTTCTTCTTTCCGGCTGATTGCTTGCAACTCTTCCCAAGCCACTTGCAACAAACCTTGCCCGGAATAATAAGCATAGGTTTTGGCGGTTAGAGAAATAAAAAAAGACAGCCACGCAGCCACGTCAATCTTCGGGCGCACATACTGCATAAGCCAGAGAAATTCCTCAATCACCATCCGGCCGGCGGGGGTAACCTGCTGTTGCAACCACCGATAAGAAAGTTGGGAAGAAGTAGAAAGGAATAGGTCGGCAAAAGCCGGATGAATCGACGCAACGGATGGAAAATTCATATCAAGGAGACTTTCAGGAACAGGCGAAACATCCCTGCCCCCCTTTTCTTTCGCTTTCCCCCCCAGTTGCGTATCTTCCCTTTCCGGGTTGTCTGACAAATAATTCAGGCGGGAAGCTGACGTTTCATTTTCGGTTACGAAACCGGAAACCGTCTTTTCCGGCCGAATCGCCTCGTGCCCTTTCAACTCCTGCATTTTTTCCCTTCCGGCTGCACTCCCGGTTTGTGCCGAAACGGTATTTGCTTCGTGCTCCGCGATCACTTTTGCGTTTTCGGCAGGAATCGGCACGACCTGTTTATTTTGTTTTTTCAACCACCCCTCCAATGTGTGTTGAAACCTATCGGCTTCCTGGTGCAAACAAAAAAAGAGTAGCCATTGCAAAGGGGCCGGATCACTGCGAACGCCGCCGCTCGCCACCGCTTCCAATTCCTTCTCCACCCTCTTTTGCCGCCGGAAATTCAATCCGTATTGCCCCATAACGAGCTGTAGCAAAAGCGCCCATATACGGGCAGTATGCGGCCGCGCGCCCGCCTTCACCACAAGCCCGGAGAGGGGAATTTGTTGCAAACGCCGCATCATCCCCATCAAAATTTCGGGCGCCTCTTTAGCGGTCTGACGAACAAATTCTTCCAAAGGAATGGAAGAAGGAGGTTCTTCCCCCCGCACCAAAAAGGCTTCCAGGGTAGCTAAATACCATTCGTTGTGGGCCTTTACCGTCAACAAAAGCTCCGGAGACTCTTCCTCCATATCTTCAAACAACTGCACCCATACCTTACGCACTCCCGACGAAAACAACGCCGGCTCCGCTTGCAAGCTATCATAGAAAAAACGAATCAATTCCGCCACCCGCAGATTATAATGGGCCGCAATTTGTTGGAGCACCGAGCGCGCAAACTGCCGCCTACTGAAATAAGACAAAGGAGCCTGTAGCAAAACCAAGAAAATAAACTCCCATTTCAGAATCCGGAATTCCCCCCCGGCTTTCCCGGCCAAGGCCTCTTCTTCTTTCCCCTTATCGAGCGCCCGGGCATAGTGCACAATAAACGGACTCTCGGCCGGAATGATTTGTTCCACCAGTTTATATATTTTCTCTTCCGGCAGCGGGCTAAGAAAGCGACGACATAAATACATATTCCCCAAGGTTTCCGTCAACCGCGACGGAAAGCGAGCCAGCGTGAACGTCTCCAAAGTATCCGCCTCCTGCAGAAAAAGCGCAACCAGCAAGTCCCGAATCCGGCTATCCGCCTTTACCTGCCCGGCAAGCAAACCGCTATAAAAGTAAGCAAGCAATTCTCCCACCCCCAGATTATAATGAGCTGCCAATTGCTTTAAAACCGAATAAACAAACGCCACCCGGTTGAAACTATCTTTCATTTCACCCAACAATACCTGAAAAATAAATTCCCATTTTATC
>DBFJSK010000104.1:0-2094 GCA_048403675.1 Tannerellaceae bacterium
ATAACCGAATGAGAGATCAGACCAGTTTATCTTTTCCATATTTTGTTGTTATTAGATTATTAGAGGCAAAAGTAAGCTATTTCGGAGGATAATCGTTACTTTTGCGGCAAAATAATTAAAATATGAAAGTTATCGACCTGATCCGGGGAGCCGAGCGCACGGCTTTCTCGTTCGAGATTCTTCCTCCCTTGAAAGGCAACAGCATCCAGAAAGTGTATAGCGTGATTGACAAGCTGCTTGCGTTCGATCCGAAATACATCAATATCACGTCTCATCACAGCGAGTTTATTTACAAGACATTGCCTGACGGCAGTTTCCAGAAGGTGAATATCCGCAAGCGTCCGGGTTCGGTAGCTATCGCCTCGGCTATCCAGAACAAGTATGGGATTCCGGCGGTGCCGCATATCATTTGCAAAGGGTTCACGAAGGAAGAGACGGAATACGCATTGATCGATCTGAACTTCCTCGGGGTATATGACTTGTTGCTGCTTCGCGGGGACGTAAAGACGCTGGAAGGGGGAACGGCTCCGGAGCTTTACCACGAGCATGCCACGGATTTGCAGCGGCAGGTGAACGATTTCAACCGGGGCGTAGCGGTAGACGGTTCGACGTTCGAAGCGAACGAGACGCCTTTTTCCTACGGCATGGCGTGTTATCCGGAGAAGCATGAGGAGGCGCCGAATATGGAATCGGATATTTTTTATTTGAAGGAAAAGGTAAAGAACGGAGCAGACTATCTGGTGACGCAGATGTTCTTCGATAATGCAAAATATTATGCGTTCGTAGATCGCTGCCGGGCGGAGGGCATCACGGTGCCGATTATCCCGGGTATCAAACCGATTGTGTTCCGCAACCAGCTCACGGTACTCCCGAAGATTTTCCGCTCGGACATTCCGGAGCCTTTCGCCGCAGAGCTGCGCCAATGCAAGGACGACGCCCAGGCACGCGAAGTAGGCGTGGAATGGTGCATCGAGCAGTGTAAGGATCTGATTGCGCACGGCGTGCCGAGCCTGCATTTTTACACGATGATGGCTTCCGATAGCGTGTATAGGGTGGCGAAGCAGGTCTATTAAAAAAGAGGTACATTAAAAATAAGCGGACAAAAAACACCCGTAAAAAGGCATTTTTTGCCCGCTTATTCTCTTTTGCCAGAACCTTATTCTTTATTCTTTAGTTACCGCACACCCTTAGTCCAGCAGTAAGACTATATCTTTATCCTTACCGAAATTTTCAATACGATCTGAAGAAGACATTCCCTTTTTCCATTTTCTCGCCTTGCTCCTAAAAAGGAGCTGAAAGCGTGGCGGCTGAGGCATAACAGCTACTTTCCCGCTACAGGTAAGCTTGCTCCTGGGGTATGGAAAGCATACACCGATTTTTCGAACCGCACACTGATAGAGCACGCCAATGGCTATGGCAATCGGAATGGCCCTATCTATTACCCGCTGTGGTGTGGCACATAGGTTGCCCCCTTCCCCCCCCTTCTTACGCATTATCAGATCGCAAGCGCCCTGCGCCAGTAACCGGTTCAGAAGCTTCCCATTTAATCCCTTTAGGACGTGCTTGCAAAAAAATAAACGGACATCCCTTGCAAGGTTTGGATTAATTTCCTAATATTGGTCAACTTAAACTAATCTATTAAACTTTGATACCCAACACGGACAAATCAAAAGAAAGTATAGCGCTGACTTCCAACCGGACGGTTTACATTCTACCTTTTTGGTTCGAAGAGGAAAAGGCGGTATTGGATGCCTTGGAATCCCCCCTATCTATCTGGGGAAAGGCAGAACTCTCTGTCGTTAAAAATATCTTCTACCCGCACATTCAGAATTATCTGCAAGCGGATGCCAATTTTATAACCTGCAAGCATAGGGCGGAAAAGTTAGTCTCGCTCTATACTTCCCTGCATTCGGAAGAAATGGAAGACAAAGAAAACCGGGGCAATATATTCGGTCTTAGAATGGCTTTGCTTGCCATCCCTGCGGCCATGAACGACGGCGCCGACTACTTGACAAAATACATGTATGTGAATAATCAAGATACCTATTCGATAAAGGGGTTAGGGCTCGGCATTTTTCTGCCGGTTGCCGCCGT
>DBFJSK010000105.1:0-1781 GCA_048403675.1 Tannerellaceae bacterium
GAAAGAAGGTGCGGGCAAACAGGAGATTTACTATACGGATTCGGTAAAAGTATATTATACCGGCCGCTATTATACCGGCGAAGAATTCGATTCGGCCGAACCGCCTTATAATTATCCGCAACTTTTGACACTGCAGGCGGGCAAAGAAAATGCCATGATCGAAGGTTGGGCCGTTGCCCTGCAATATATGCATATAGGCGACCGTTGGAATGTTTGGATTCCGCAACAATTGGCTTACGGCGAAGCTGGAAGAGTTGATCGTAATACCGGTGCGGTTCTTTTAAAGGGATATTCCACGCTGAATTTTGAAATAGAGGTTGTCGCCATTATTCGCGACAGTGTAGAATATACCGATTAAATTTTCCGCCCGGAGATTTTTCCTCATAGAACGATCGGACGCTATAAAGGTAGCATCCGATCGTTTTTATTTGCCGGGTCATTATCGTTAAGTCTTTCCTAGCAAAACTTTTTCATTTTAGGTTTTCGCAAAAGCCCTAAGAGAGAATAAAAACAGATAGAAAAAGAAGCTGTCTTATCCCATAATATACCGAGCCTTTTTCGGCATCAACCGAAACATCAATGCGGTAAAAGCCCAACTACAAAGAAAAATACATACCGCCATAAGCGGAACTTGCAACGGAATAGGAATATCCGACGGCCCGATCAGCAAAAAGAACGGTCCGACAATAAAATAATGCACCATATAAATTCCGAACCCGCATTTCGTCATATTAGCCAACGCCCTGACGGCAAAAGAATTAGTAATGACCACCTTCTGGAGTAAAAGGAAGACGGCCAAGGTCATCAACAACACGTTCGGGCTGCAAAACGTAAAATAAAGTTCCATTTCCGTTTCGGTAGCCTCGGGGTCGGCCGCCGTCGCGCTGAATCCCGTATAGGTGATAAGATACCCTACCGCAAAAAGAAAAGTACAGATCAGCAACGTTTTAGGCACGCTCCAATTCGTTCCCTGTTTGACATAATGTCCGAGCAACAGATACCCGCTGAAGCCCGCAAAATAATATAACATGCCGAACTCGTTCCAAGTATCCGTTCCGAACACATAGCCGTCGCGGCTAAAAAGGAAGCCGCCTACACATTCCCGCAAATACGGAATAAAAAGAGAAACAACCCAGATCAGCAAATACGTACGCTTCGTTTTATCGTCCGCCCTCTCTATCCAGGCCGAAAAGAAAGGCATATAAAGATAAAGCCCGATAATCAAATAAATATACCACATATGATTGGCTTTGTGGCTGAAATTGAAAGGAATCATCGCCACATCTTTCAATGCATCGACCAGACTCTGCGATTCATGTCCTTGCGTATAACAAAAAAAGTCGCCGATAATTTCTTTCGGCAGTCCCAGAAGTCCCGTAAACCAAGGAAAAAGACTGTATAATACCGACCAAATCAGGAAAGGGAACAAAACGCGGTAAATCCTTTTTTTATAAAAACCGCCCAGCGGTTGCTGCCTAACCGGTAGCAAAAGCAAACCGCTCATCATCACAAATAAAGGTACGCAAGGCCGTAGAAAAGAACCGTAAATAGCCGCCCAGTGCGTATATTCCGGAATGACCCGCATAGTGGGAGAAATGTAAAAAGGATCGATGCAGTGTACGCCGATCACCATGATCATCGCTACGCAACGAACTACGTCGAGCCAGGTTAGCCGATGGTCGGGAATAAGGGTAGAAACCATGTTTGTGTGTTTTTAAGTTTAGGACAAAGATAGGGGGGAGAAAGGGAGTCAAATAGCAATACTGAATCAATATATATCA
>DBFJSK010000106.1:0-8493 GCA_048403675.1 Tannerellaceae bacterium
GGCCCGCCGCAAGTGCGACAGGCCTCTCTTTTATATTTTGATATATATACGTGGAGGTTTCGTCCCTTACGACCTTTTGAGTTGTACGGAGCGCCACCACCAATATGTATTTACACTAAACGTTCTCATCTTCTTTTTTGTTATTACGGCAGCAAATATAGTGATAGTCTGACAAACTGCAAATAAAATGCGATTTTTTTTGAAATTTTTTTTGAAATGATGCGTGGGAAGGCTGGTTATCAGGTTGAATTCGGTTTCGCCACGGGGAGCGTTGATCGGTAGCGCTTATCAAGTACCGCCGGGGGAAGATGTAGAAAACTTCGCTCTTTCTGGCGGGGCGGATAAGAATTTGAATCAAATTGATTACCTTTGTGCCGCTTTCTGAAAAAGCAGTGGTTAGCATGTATAATTAGCGATTGTAAGGAATAAACTATGCAGAAATCCGATTACATCATCCAGGTGGAACATGTGTCCAAACATTTTGGGGATAAGGCCGTACTGAACGATGTGAATTTATATGTCCGCAAAGGCGAGTTCGTCACCATCCTGGGCCCTTCGGGCTGCGGGAAAACCACGTTGCTCCGCCTGATAGCCGGCTTCCAGACAGCCTCGGAGGGAGAAATCACCATTGCCGGGCAAGCTATCACGCAAACGCCGCCTCACCAGAGGCCGGTGAACACCGTGTTCCAGAAATACGCCCTGTTCCCCCATCTGAATGTCTATAATAATATTGCTTTCGGATTGAAACTCAAAAAAATGCCTCAGGCCACGATCGAAAAGAAAGTGAAACAGGCCCTCAAAATGGTGGGGATGACCGATTATGAATACCGGGATGTGGATTCGCTCTCGGGCGGTCAACAGCAGCGGGTGGCGATCGCCCGGGCTATTGTGAACGAGCCGGAGGTGCTCCTGCTCGACGAGCCGCTGGCCGCTCTCGATCTGAAAATGCGCAAAGACATGCAGATGGAGCTGAAAGAGATGCACAAATCGCTCGGCATTACCTTCGTATACGTCACGCACGACCAGGAAGAGGCCCTTACGCTAAGCGACACCATTGTGGTAATGAGCGAAGGACGCATCCAGCAGATCGGTACGCCGATCGATATTTACAACGAACCGATCAATTCGTTTGTGGCCGATTTTATCGGAGAAAGCAACATCCTGAACGGCTGCATGATCCACGACAAACTGGTGCGTTTCGCCGGCCATGAATTCGAATGTGTCGATGAAGGATTCGGCGAGCATGCGGCAGTGGATGTCGTGATCCGTCCGGAAGATATTTATATCTTCGAACCCTCCGAAGCGGCCATGCTGACCGGTACGGTTACTTCCTCTATTTTCAAAGGCGTACATTACGAGATGATGGTGCAGACGCCGAACGGGTATGAGTTTATGGTGCAGGATTACCATCCTTTCGAAGTAGGGCAGCAAGTAGGCCTCTTGGTGAAGCCCTTCGATATTCACGTGATGAAAAAGGAGGGTACCACTAATCGCTTTGAAGGGAAGATGGTGGACACCACACATGTGGAATTTTTAGGACGTACCTTTGCCTGTGCCGAAAAAGCCGATGCGGCGCCCGGCGAACGCGTGACGGTAGAAGTGGATTTCGAGCATGTCATCCTGGAGGACAATGAAGAAGACGGCCGGCTGACGGGCGAAGTGAAATTTATCCTTTATAAAGGCAACCATTATCACCTGACGGTATTTACCGATTGGGACGAGGATATTTTTGTAGATACCAACGATGTGTGGGACGATGGCGACCGGGTAGGAATTACGATCGCTCCCGAACATATCCGCATCCTGCCCGCAGAGGCGGTTCAAACGACCTAAAAAAATGAGGAAGTGAAACATAGATTGACTGCATTTTTCGCCCGGCGAAGGAATTGGACGCTTCCGTACGCCGTTTTCCTGGCCCTGTTTGTGGTAACTCCGCTGTTGCTGATCGTATATTACGCATTTACCGATGCCGACGGCGCCTTTACGCTGGCCAATTTCCGGAAGTTCTTGCAGCATCCCGAAGCGGTGAATACCTTTGTCTATTCTATCGGGATTGCGCTGATTACGACGATTATCTGTTTACTGGTGGGGTATCCCGCCGCCTATATCCTGAGCCAGAAACGATTTCGTTCGTCGGGTACGATGGTGATGTTGTTTATTCTCCCCATGTGGGTGAATATATTGATTCGTACGCTTGCTACGGTGGCTCTTTTCGATTTTCTGAATCTGCCGCTCGGAGAGGGGGCGCTCCTTTTCGGCATGGTTTACAACTTTCTCCCCTTTATGATTTATCCCATCTATAATACGTTGCAGAAAATGGATTATAGCCTGGTGGAAGCAGCCCAGGATTTGGGGGCCACGCCATTACAGGTGTTCTTCAAAGTGATTTTCCCGCTTTCGATGCCCGGGGTGATGAGCGGGGTGGTTATGGTCTTCATGCCTACGGTGTCTACCTTCGCCATCGCAGAATTGCTGACGATGAATAATATCAAATTGTTCGGAACCACCGTCCAGGAAAATATTAACAACGGGATGTGGAACTACGGGGCGGCTCTGTCGCTTATTATGTTGATTCTGATTGGCGTAACGATCTTGTTCAGTAGCGACGACGGCGACGTGTCCGGGGAAGGAGGTTTATTATGACCACCCGACAATTCGGCCGGCTGGCTGCCCGGGCGGCAGCCAAGGCTTACCTTTGGTTTCTGTTGCTCCTGCTGTATGCGCCGATCATGATTATTATGATCTTTTCGTTTACCGAAGCAAAGGTACTGGGCAACTGGACGGGTTTTTCTACCCGGCTCTATAGTTCGTTGCTGGCGGGGAATGTGCAGCATTCCTTACTTAGTGCGCTTTGGAATACATTTGCCATCGCGATGTTGGCGGCCGGTATTTCCACGTTGTTGGGCAGCGTGGCGGCGATCGGTATTTTTAATCTTCGGGCGCGTTGGCGGCAGGTGGTTACGTTCGTCAACGACATTCCGATGATGAATGCCGATATTATCACCGGTATTTCGCTTTTCTTGTTGTTTGTCAGTTTTTCTATCTCGCAAGGCTTCGTAACGGTGGTGCTGGCCCATATTACGTTTTGTACACCCTATGTGGTGTTGAGCGTCATGCCGCGGCTTAAACGGATGAATCCGAATATTTACGAGGCGGCCCTTGATTTGGGAGCTACTCCTTTCCAGGCGCTTCGCAAAGTGATTTTGCCCGAGATCCGGCCGGGCATGATTAGCGGGTTTATCCTGGCTTTCACCTTGTCGATCGACGATTTTGCGGTAACGATTTTTACCATCGGCAACGAAGGGTTGGAAACGCTTTCTACCTTTATTTATGCGGACGCCCGTAAAGGGGGCTTGACACCGGAATTGCGGCCGTTGTCAACCCTTATCTTTGTTACGGTGTTAGTATTATTGATAGTGATTAATAAACGCGCCGATAAGGCGAATCAAGCGCAGCGGAAATGAAAAACAGACGGATCGGCATCTTGGCCTTTTGGGCTTTTACGTTGTTTTGTATGGTATCGTGCGGTCGGAATGACGAGGAGCGCAGCCATATCCTGAAAATTTATAACTGGGCGGATTACATCGACGAGCAGGTGCTTGCAGAATTTCCTGCCTGGTACGAGGCAGAGACGGGCGAGCAGGTGCGGATTATCTACCAGGTGTTCGACATCAACGAGATTATGCTTACTAAGGTGGAGCGCGGACACGAGGATTTCGACCTGGTGTGTCCTTCGGAATATATTATCGAGCGGATGCTGAAGAAACACCTGCTGCTGCCTATCGACCGCCAGTTCGGGAAGACCCCCGATTATCTATCGAATATTTCTCCTTATATCCGCGAGCAAATCGGGAAATTGAGCCAGCCCGGACGCCCTTCGACCGATTATGTGGTGCCTTATATGTGGGGTACGGCAGGGTTGTTGTATAACAAGGAGTTTGTGAAAAAGGAAGATGCTTCTTCGTGGAAATGCCTCTGGGATCCGGCATTTAAACGGAAAATCCTGATGAAGGATAGTTACCGCGATGCGTATGGTACGGCTATTATTTATGCGCACGCGGCCGAACTGGCCGACGGCCGTGTGACGGTGGAGCAGTTGATGAATGATAATTCGCCAGAGGCTATCGCTTTGGCGGAGGAATATCTGAAACGGATGAAACCGAATATTGCCGGTTGGGAAGCCGATTTCGGGAAGGAGATGATGACGAAGAATAAGGCCTGGCTGAATCTGACGTGGAGCGGAGATGCGGTTTGGGCTATCGAGGAAGCGGCGGCTGTCGGGGTGGAACTGGGCTATGAGGTGCCGGTGGAAGGCAGTAATATCTGGTACGACGGCTGGGTAATTCCCAAGTATGCCCGGAATGTAAAAGCGGCCAGTTATTTTATGGATTATCTGTGCCGGCCGGATGTGGCGCTCAGGAATATGGAGGCTACCGGCTATGTGAGCGCCGTAGCTACGCCGGAAATTCTGGAGGCGAAGGTAGCGGAAGAGGCCGAGAATGCGGACGGTGCAGAGGAAGAGTTTTCGGATTTGAGTTATTTTTTCGGCCTGGGGGCCGAGCGTGTTCGCATTAACCGGGTGCAGTATCCCGACAGGGAGGTGGTGGAACGTTGTGCGATGATCCGCGACTTTGGCGACGAAACGCAACAGGTGCTCGAAATGTGGAGCCGGGTGAAAGGAGATAATTTGAATACGGGCATCGTTTTGTTTATTTTCACTGTCTTCGGGTTATTGTTCTTTTGGGTGGTATATCGGAAGATACGCCGTTACCGGCAGCAAAAACGTCACCAGCGCCGACGCAAAAGCTGGTATCGCAAACGGTAAAACAAGGAGGTAGCGAAAGGCATAAAAAGGAAATGGGAGCCAGGTATAACCGAAACATAAAGGAACGAGAAGGATGATAACGGAAGGTATTAAGAACTTGATTATCGACTTGGGGGGCGTGATTGTGAATCTCACCCGCAACCGTTGTATTGAGGCGTTTGAGCAATTGGGAGTGGCAGATGTCAGGGAGAATGTGGTGAATAATTATCAGCATAAGGATTTATTTATGCAGTTGGAACTGGGGCTGATTTCGGCGGCGGAGTTTCGTTCCGGCATTCGTCGCTTAGCGGGCCGTCCGCTTACCGACGAACAGATCGATCGGGCTTGGATGGCCATGTTGGGGGATATTCCTGCGGCGCGGTTGGATTTGCTGTTGGCTCTCAGGGGCCGCTATCGTACGTTTTTGTTGAGTAATACCAATGTGATTCATTGGGAGTGGATCAGGCAAAACCTACTTTGCCGGGCAGGAGTGTCTGCTTCCGGCTTTTTCCATAAGATTTATCTTTCCTATGAGTTGCATAAACTCAAGCCGAATGCCGATATTTTCGACTTTGTGTTGCAGGACGCTGCACTGCGCCCGGAAGAAACGCTGCTGATCGACGATGCGCCGGCCAATTGCCGGATGGCGGAACAGTTGTCGATGCGAGCCTATAATGTGGAAGCGCGTGAGGATTGGTCGGCTATTTTTCATTTTTGAGGGATAGGAAGTTCGGATTTTTTGTATCGGGTCGTTTTTAACTTTTGCATCCGAACCAAGCCCTTACCCGGCTGGTTTTATAGGGGTAATTCTTAAACGTTTGTGATTGCGTAGGAAAAAGTTAATCTATCTGGTGATGTTTCTTCCGGCAATTTTCTGGAGTTGTTCGAAAGACGACGACAAAAAAGAACCCAAACCGACCGATTGGGTGAGTCCTGATTTTGCGTCCGTCAGTTTGTCTACCCAGAGTCCTTTTTCCGGTCATTTGATCGTGGCTCCCGCCGAGGGCGATGGCTCTATCTATTACGGCAATTATAATGCCGCCGGCAACTTATCGGCTATCCATGCCCTTTATACGATCAGCAAGGGAACGATCGCGCAGAGCTATACCCCTGTCCGCCTGCCTGCCGGTACCTATACGCTGGTGTATTGGGGAGTTCCCGTCAATACGTCTGCCGATTCCGCGTATTCTCTTGTCGCTATCAACGACCCGGCTTACCGGATCGGGACGGATATGAAAGATATGTCGTATCGGTTGCGCCCCTATAGTGCGCCCGATACAACGTATTATCCGGTATACGATTACGTCTTTTCCGTAGAGCCGATCAAAGTCGGTACGGAAAAAATGTCGACGGTGCTGACGCGCGTAACGTCAGGTATCCGGGTGACGCTCCGGGATAAAGACGGGGGCGCCTTGAATCCGATCATTGCGGGCGCCCGTATCCAGATCGGTAGCATTGCGAATTCGTTGAATTATTATACGGCTGAGCCTTCCGACTTTACGAAGACTATTAGTTTTCCGCTCGACAAATCGACCGACGGTACTCAAATGAGCGCCAATTCCACCGTTATGCTTTTTCCTTCTGCGGTTAATCCGGAATTAACGATTTTATTGACGCTCACGAACGGAAAGGTAAAAGTATACCGTCAACCCCTCGGCAATACGTTGAGTGCCGGTACCCGGTTGACGCTGACGGCTTCCATCGGGGAAATATTCATAGAAGAAACCACTGCAAATGGGTTCGAAGTGACGAATTGGAAGGAAGAATCTGAAAATATCAATATTCCTAATATATAGATAGGATGACGTCGCAAGCGTCTGTCCTTTATCCGGACAGGCGCTTGCGGCCGTTTCCCTTCTCCTGAGCAAACAGGGGTGTTCGCCACGTGGAAAGTTCGATCTTTCAGTGGAGAATCCTACCTGAAGTAAAAGCGGGAGAAGGGAATTTTTTATGCGAGTCGGGCGGGAAGGTCAGCCTGCCGGCCTATGGTGAGTATTCTGGTGCATGGCCAGTGTTTCGGTGCATGGCCAGTGTTTTCGGTGTGCGCCGGTCTAAATGTCTTTTACTTTCCAGATTTTGTATGAGATGCCTGCATCGTATACGTCGTTGCCGTCCACTCGCTTGATATACTTTACCACCCGGATCGTAACCGGCAGAATAAGCACTTCGTACAGGGATTTCAGAAAAGCTTGCGTACCGATCATAATTGCCAATTCCACGGGCGGGATCAGGCCGGCAAAAGCAATGGGAAAGAAAATCAACGAATCGGCGCTTTCGCCGATCAGTGTCGAAATGATGGCCCGAAGGGAGAAATTCTTTCCTTTCGACGCGATTTTCATCTTGCTCATCACATAGGCGTTCAGGAAAGAACCGGCCAGAAAAGCCAGTAAGCTGGCGATCGCAATGCGAGGCGCCAGGCCGAACACAAAATTGAAGCCCTCTTCTCCTTCCCAGAAAGGCGCTGCCGGGAGCTGTACCGCCAGCATTCCGAATCCGATTACCAGGAAGTTCGAGGCAAATCCGCTCCATATAATCAAGCGGGCTTTACGGAACCCCCATACTTCGGCGATGCAATCGTTAATGATATAGGAAATGGGAAAAACAATCAATCCGGCCGTAGCGGTAATACCGGCTATCTGGATCACCTTCGTTTCCAGCATATTCGAAGCCACCAGACAAATATTGAAAAGGATGCCCAACAACATAAAGGGCAAAGTAACGGTTGTTTTTTGCATGTCTCTTGTTTTTTACGAGGTTAATCAAGCACTCGGAGGGGCAAAGTTACTATAAAATTCCGGATTAGAAGCGATGTGAATACGTTACCCCCAGGGCGTGGCGATAGTTCAGCGGATCGTAAGCATTGAAAATGTGATAGCGGTAATACAGTTGGAGGCTGTTGTGCGGATCTATACGGTAATCGCATCCGGCGGACAGCCTGATTTTGTCGGCTTTCATTTTCCCTCTATATCCCGTATTGTGGAAAGGTTCGGCATAAACGAAAGGTTCGGCGCCCGTACGCCCCCAGGTATATGAAATCGTCAGCATGCTCCGCAAATAGTTATTCGGATGGGCTGCCCCCCTGCGGAATGTGCTTTGGAACCGTTCGCGTACGGAAAAGCAGAACAGGCCCGCATGGCACGAGACGGTGGAGTAAACATAATACCGGTTGCGTAAGCCGTCGGAACGGTATAAACGTGCCATCAACATATAGCCAGCCCCGGCCCGGAGCCAGGAGAACGGGCGGTAGTTTAGTTCGGCAGTCGTCAGCGACCACTCTCCGTTTCGGCAGTCGCCCGACGGTCGGAAGTCTTCTTCCGCCAGCCAGCCGATTTTAGGGACTACCGAACCCGAGAAACTCGCCTTGAATGCCGTATTGAATTTTTCGCGCGCTTGTAAAGTAGAAGAAAAGCCTGTCAGGAATAAACAGCCTGAAAGGATCAGCATGCGCCGTCGAAAGGAAGGTGCGGAATGCCTGAAAAGGGCGGCCGAGATGCAAAAAGAGAAGGCGGCCGCGAGGCGGGAAAGAAAGGCAGCGTTTTTCATAAAGACCGAGGAGTGTTAGTTGTTTGTGATTGTGTGTGACGTTTCGTTTGTGAAGCAAAGATAGCCCATTCGGGTGAATATTTTCTGCTGGAAATCCGGAAAAACAACCAAAAAAACAGCTTAGGCATGAAAAAACAAACAAGCAA
>DBFJSK010000107.1:0-3106 GCA_048403675.1 Tannerellaceae bacterium
CCGCATGATGTCCTTCGTTCAGCAACCATTCGACGATTTCCAGGGTAGAGGCCCGATCTGTAATATTCCACCAACTTTCCAACGTCCTCTTAATTCCGTCCACCTCGACCTCGCTGTCAATGGTATCTACATTTTCATCATTATAAACAAGCAGTGGCGCTCCGAAAGCCAGTAAGTAGAGTTGTTTCTCGTTCAGCTTCTCATCACCGGATCGGTTAATCTCCCAATCCGTATCGAAAAGAGCGTCATCCGCGTCCTCTGTCATTTGACCGATGACCGCATCGACTCCACCTAATGTACCCATTGCGGCCTGTTTCGCCTGAAGTTGGTCCAGTCCCGGCACGGCGGCCTGCATTTGAGACATAATCTGCGACTGCATATCACCCATCTCCGGCATCTCAAATCCCGGAATATTCCCGAACATGGACTGCACCTGTTCCATCGCAGCCTTTACCGCCGCCTCTTGAGCGGACTTTATCAGATCCTCCTGACTTTGAGAATTGTTTACTTTTTCTTTTGCCATATACTTTATGTTATTAAATGTTTTTTGTATTATCCTTCGGCACCGGCAGCCAACAATATTTCAACGATTTCGTTGCATCCTCGTTCACCGGCGTAATAAAGAGCTGTGTGCTGCATATTATCTGCCCTATTTACATCGGCTCCACTTTCCACCAGCATGGAAACAAAGTCGTTATTACCTTCACGGGCAGCCATGATAAGCGACGTTTCACCCTGTTCGTTCTGGTTCTCAATTCCGGCTCCCGCACGGAGCAGTTCATGCCCTAAAAACCGGTTACCCGACCAAGCGGCATAATGCAATGGGGTATTGCCGTTGAGTTGAGATTTGTTCGTATCCGCCCCGGCGGCTGTCAATAATCTAGCAATCATAAGATTTCCCTTTTGACAGGCGATTATCAGCGGAGTTTCCCCATTGTCATTCATGGCATCCAGCATGGCATCCGAATCGACCAGCAAGGTACGAACCACCTCTCCCTGACTGTTATACACGGCTTGATGTAAAGGAGTATTGCCCCGAGAGTCTTTCGTTTCCATATTTGTCAGTCGAATAACGACTTCACGCAGTCCATGAGAAACCGCATAATCGATTGCTTTATGTCCGGTGTTGTCTGTCATTTCCGTGTCAGCTCCATAATCCATTATATATAAGGCCGCATCCGTCCGTTTGTTATCCAACAGACAAATCAGTGGAGTACGCCCCTCACAGTCGGTGGCATCTATATCCGCTCCATTGTTGAGGAGCCGTCCGATAATCTCTTTATTTCCGCTCTTTGCAGCGGCGTGCAACGGGGTTTCGGCCCGATTATTCATAACTGTCGTATCGGCATCCTTATCAAGCAATAAAACTACAATATCACGGTATCCTTTCAGGCAGGCGTAATACAATGCGGTATTTCCTTCGGCATCGCGTTTATTCAAGTTAATGTCACCTTTCTTGAGGAATATCTGAACAATGCTTTTTTGCCCGTTGCGGCAAGCATTAAGGAATGTCTGATTATTGTCCATCTTGTTTCGGTTTTAAGAATATCGTAATAAAAGTTTAACCAACGCTTCATCATTCTGCTCAACAGCAATATCTATAGCGGTTTTCCCTTCATTGTTCAAGGCGGTTACATCAGGCGGTCCGAAATCGAACACCATTTCAGCCGCTTTTTTAGATCTGCCCTGAGAACTGCCTGCGATGTAATGCAGGATAGAATTACCCCATTGATCGGTCGCATCGGCCTTTGCTCCGGCTCCCAGAAGAAATTCGAGTGTTTCGGCATCGTTCTCATCACAATATCGACTGCCATACGGATATGACCTTGGAAGCCCGGCAAAGACAGGAATATTACCGTTCCAGAAGCGTCCGCCATACAAATTCATCAGCGGCGTTTGCCCTTGAGAATTCCGGACATTCACATCGGCTCCAATACCGACTAAATAATGGATAGCTACATTTCCTATTTCTTTATAGGCGTGACGACAAGCGAAAGACAGGGCGGAATTCTCCTCTTTATCAACCGCCGCCTCAATCAGCCAACCGTATTGCGTCATCAGTTCCAATATCGCCGATTCACCTTCACTCGTCGACCCTCTGTCTTTCTCCATCCATGATGCGAAAGCAGTCCGTTCCTCCGGTGATTTCCAGTTCGTATCGGCTCCAGCTCGTAACAGCATTTTCACAGCCTCGACATTATCCCAAACCAATGCACACGCCAACGGAGATTTACCGTAAAAACCAGACATAGCTTCATGTTCGCACACGGTCTGTAACTCAATGCCGGAACACAAAAGGGCATCTACAGCTCTCATGTCCTGATAATACAACGCCTGAAAAATATCCAGACCACCACTCCGAGCTGCAAGTTCGTCCGTTTCCGGGTTCAGACCGGACAACAGGGCGCCAATCCATCTTGCTCCGCATTCCATTGCAAGATCGAAAGCCGTTTTCCCACTTTTGTTCCGCTCTTCTGGATCAATCATGTCACATTCCAGAAGTTTTTTTACTATTTGATTAAAACGCACTTCTTCTTCATGTAGTTCTTTCAGCTGGTACCGAGTCTGTTGCTTGTCCTCATCAGAGTACCATCTGTCGGCAAACCATGCAATCTTTTGTTCCGTGTTCCGAATGTCATTGGTGATGTATCCTGCTACCTGACAGGCAACATGTAATGCATTTTCTCCGTTCATATCAGTGGCATCGCATTTTGAGCCGGAAGCGATAATGGCCGCCACCATCTGGTGGTGACGGTTTCGAATAGCTTCGATTAGTGCTGTTGTTTCTTTCGCCGAGCGGTTGACACTCGCCCCATGCTCTAGCAATAGAATAGCCGATGCGCATATTTGATCCTCATTCGGCATTGGCACTCCACGCAGCATACCCAGATTACACAAGGGAGTGTAGCCCCTATCATCTTTGGCATTCACTTCGGCCCCGCGTTCCAATAGGATGCGGATAGCTTCTGTATCGGCAAAATCACATGCCAGATGCAGGGGCGTTCGATGATGGCAGTAATGATCTTTATCGTCAATTGCGACTTCGCTGAACGCATTGAGCAGCATCTGAGACGCGGCTTTCTGTTGATAAAGTTTGTATATATCT
>DBFJSK010000108.1:0-3307 GCA_048403675.1 Tannerellaceae bacterium
GAAATTTCATAAGCATCCGATTCGGATTTCATCGGCATGGAATTTCTACTGCTTGCACAACGTTCAGTAATAATCTGAAAACCAACAAAATACTGAAGCATTCTTTTAAAAAGCGCCCTCTTCTATACTTATTGTCCTATTTTTATTTTCAGAAGAGTCTCGAAACCCGAAGAAAGAAGAAAAGGTTGGCGCATTTTATTTTCGAAAAAGGTCGGAACTGGAAACAGTTATCTCCTGGACAGGAAATTCGCAGGGACGCACGGGGTGGGTATCTGCAAAGAACAAGCAAGTGCTGGTAACGACCCACTGCCCACTAACCCGAAGAAACAAGGAATAAAAGCATAAGGAGCAAGACAAATTATCAACTTTCGGCTTTCCGGCAGTGGATGACCTGATACCTGCCGATAGCCCTCTCTGCGCGCTTGTCTTTACGCATCGCCATCCAAAGGAAAACCGTCAGTCGATAAAATGTCCTACCTTCAAAATAAAATAACTTTCCTTACCGCGCTTACCTTCTTCGGGGGGCGGGGGAACAACATATATAAATAGAGAGTTAGTGTCAGCTAAAAAGAAAGATGCACGGAACTTTTCCATTCGAAAACACCTCCGATGTTCTCTTTTTCTAATCCGATTCGAAAATAGAAAATCAAACGAAACCCTCAAAATGTTCCCGGGAAGTTGTTATCGCATAAATTCACCTGAGTTATCGCATTTTTTCACATTCATCTGCCAGTACTCTCATTTTCAGAATGATGAAGACCCGTCCGAAATTCCGCCGGGGTGACGCCGAATTTCTCCAGAAAAAGACGATGGAAGGTCTGCACCGTCGACATCCCGCACGAACGGGCAATCGAATCGACCGTATAATCGGGATATTCCTTCAACATCTTGGCCGCATGCTCCAAACGAAGATTATTCATATAGTTAGGAAAACTCTTCCCCGCATACTGTTTAAACAATTGGGCGAATTTATTTTTAGGAATATAAATCGTTTTAATCAATTCCTCCCGCGAGAAGTCGGGTTGAAGATAAAGCCGGCTCTTGATAATCTCATGTTGCACCCGGTCGAATAAAGCCCGGTCATACCAATCGGCCTCCTTTGTTTCCACCGGCTGCGGCGGATGATTCGGCTCCCCGTCTGCCGCCGGCCTACCCCTTCCCTCCGGCTTTTCCTCCCTCGCCGTCTCCGTATCCTTTTCCTTCTTGCCAAGCGCCCCCGCCTGCGAAACTTTCCCCGGCCTTTCTCCCAAGCCCGAACCTGCCTTTTCCGCCGAAAGCGCCTGCTCCAAGCGTTCTTTCAAGGCCAGATTTTCTTCCCGCGTCAGGTAAAGATCCTCCTTATACCCCAGCAACGTTTCGATCGTACCGACCATCGCTTTGTTTTTACGACGTATCTTCCGGTTATACCCTATCGACCGTACTAAAAACACCCCCAACACACCTATCCCGCAAGCGATAAACACCAGCCATACGTTGCGCATGTGCATATCCGCAGCCTGCTTCTGGATAAATAAATCCTTCTCATTGGTATCGTACAAGGCCGCCAATTCCAGCGCCGCACTTTTCTGTTCGCGATTCTTGATACTGTCGCCAAGAACAGCCAAACTTTCAAAATACCGGGTAGCCATCCGATAATCGCCTTTCTTCTTATACGCTTCGCCCAACGACCGTTTGATCGTCACCATATGGTAATTCACCGTATCGCCCTGAGCGATCAAATAGGCTTCGCGGGCCGTATTCATCCGGATAATCTCATCATACATTTGCCGGTCGAACAGATAAGGTATAATCAAATAATTATCGTGCGGATAAACCTGCTCCCAAGCTAAAAACCGCCGGTAATACCCGGTAGCTTCCCCCACCCGGCCCAATCTGAAAAGCACGATAGCCCGATGGGCGTACAAAGCTTTCTGCTCCTTCTCGGCCAGCGCCTCAATCGGTACCTCCTGGCCGGTTTCTTTCGTTACGACCCTCTCCAATGCGTCGAGCACCTTCAGCGCCTCTTCGTCACAATGATTTTTCTCGTAGAAAACAAGCAAGGTATTGTAATTATAACGCAAATTATCGTACTTATATTTATACTCGGTCTGCTCCATCAAAGAAGCCGCCCGCTGCATATACGCATACCCTTTCTGTCGTTCGCCCTGGTAATAAATCATCTTCCCCATATTAAACAACGCCACCGATTGCATCGCTTTATCGCCGCACTCTTCGGCTTTTTTCAGCAACAATTCCACATAATGGGTTTTCCGCGCTTCATTGTGCAAACAATCATAACAAGAGATCAGCCGGTGTATCTGATCCATATACCGTTCGTCGCTCTGCTTAACCGAATCGCTTTCCAGCGCCCGGTAGTAAAATTTCAACGCCCGATAATATTTGCCCGTATTAAAATACAAATCGCCTTCCGTGCGGTCGAGACTAAATTCGGGAGCCGCTTTCCGCAGCCTAAGTTGTTGCATGATCCGCCAGGCTTTCCCGAAATCGGAAAAAGTATAGGCATACACCTTATCCTCCGTCAGCAAACTATCCGGCAGCGTAGCGGTAGCACCGACACGCCCTATACTTAACCCTATCCCCAGAAAAAACAAAAAAATCCGTCCGTACACAATCCGGCCTCTTCTCATATCCACTATTATTTTCATCTTTTTTGTTCCAACCTATCGTGCAAAAGTAAACTGAAACGCCGAGCCGGGCAATTAATTTTCGGTACCCTCCCCTGCCGGTACCATACCCAAAGAGGCGATCCGCCGCTCGGAAACGCCCCGGAAAACAAATTACGTTTCCTCCGGAGCGCTTCTTTCACAGCAAACCGCCTCTTCTTCTCTTACAAACCAAACAACTATTTTTCCTTTTTTCCTTTGGTCGGGCCACCGGAAGGAAAGATTCGGACACTGCTTACTTTCACCGAATAAATCACCGCCACTTTATCATTTGCGGGACTTGTTAATGCGGTTTGAAATTTCTGTTTCGTTTTTTCCTGTTTTTTATCCATAAAGCAATCCTTTTATAATTCATATATACTAATCATTTGCATGCAGACCTAGTGGCTCCTTTTAAGCATGTTTGACAACATCTTTCCCCCGGGCCTGATCCCGGGTTTCCGCAATCTCCACAAAATAGACGCTGGCACAAATCAAAAAGATAGCCGCCAGTTGCGTCCAGCTAAACCGATCCTGCCCGATCAGAAAAGAAACGATCGCCGCCACAATCAGCACCAGGTAGCCGTAAATGGCCACCACGGTAGTAGTAAGATATTTTAATCCGATCGGCACCAATAAATAGCTTACCACGGTAGGGAATACCA
>DBFJSK010000109.1:0-22394 GCA_048403675.1 Tannerellaceae bacterium
GAGATGTCGCCGATGGTGCGTTTAATATCGCTGAAACGCATCACGCCATTGGCTTGCAGCGTAATAAGCACCAGGAGCGACCACTTGTCGCCCAACCGGCTGAGAATATCGCGTACCGGGCAACTGCCGGTGGGTTGAAAATTTTGCATTTTTTTACCTTTACAGAAGAGGTTGGCGACCAGCAATCGTAACATAAAGGTAACTTACTAACGTCAAAGTGCCTTCTTGCAGATGCTTTATCGTTCTCTTACATTTGCATACAAAAGTAATATACTTCCTATAGCGGAGCAATTGTTTTACCCTTTAATTAAGAATAGAAACTATGGCAAAGAAAGTAGCAGTTTTAGCAGTGAACCCGGTCAATGGCCTGGGGTTGTTTCAGTATCTGGAAGCTTTTTATGAAAACGGCATTCCTTACACTGTTTATGCAGTAGCGGAAACGAAGGAGATCAAAACCAATTCCGGCATTTCCTGCGTAGCCCACGACGTGATCGCCCACCTGAAAGGCCATGAAGAGGATTTCGACGCCTTGGTATTCGCTTGCGGCGACGCGGTACCGGTATTCAGTGAAAATGCGCAAAAACCTTACAATCTCGATCTGATGGAGGTATTGAAAACGTTCGGAGAAAAAGGAAAAATCATGATCGGCCATTGCGCTGCCGGTATGATGTTCGATTTTGCCGGCATCACTTCGGGGAAGAAACTGGCCGTCCATCCGCTGGCCAAACCGGCCGTCAGGGGGGGCCAGGCGACGGATGAGAAGTGGGTGGTGGACGGAAACTTTTTCACCGCCCAAGATGAAAATAACATCTGGATGATGCTTCCCGAACTGATCCGGACGTTGAAAGATGCTTGATAGAAGGGCTATAGCGTTCGTAAAAAAGCAGGAATAACTTTATACCCTCCCGGCCAGCCCTTTTCCACTTCGAACAGAAACAGGGTAGCAAGCTTTCCTTCGGAACCTTCCCTACTTCGAACAGAAAAAGGGAAGCAAGCCTTCCTCCAGAACCTTCCCTACTTCGAACAGAAAAAAGGGGACAGGCTTTCCTTTAGAACCTTTCCCACCCTGAACAGAAAAAGGGGACAGGCTTCCTACTCGGAACCTATCCCCCTTCTTTTCTTAAAAGCTACCCACGCCTTAAAAGCGAACCACCGGTTCTTACCAATAATAGCGATTCATAATCTCCTTCATACGGGGCGTTTCGGCATCGGTATCGCCGTAGGCATTGCGCAGTTTGAGCAATTCTTCCTTCATGCTTTTGATAATGTCGGCGTACTGCGGATCGTTATAGGCATTATGATCTTCGTACGGATCTTTTTGCAAATCGTGAAATTCCCAGGCCGGCGTAGTCGGCTGGGCATCCGAACCCGTGGTATTGAGCCGGTCGCCATAGAAGAACATCAACTTATACTGCTTATTGCGGATACCCATATGCGCCGGACGGATACCGTGATGTGTCCAGTACCGGTAATACATCTCTTCGCGCCAATCGGCCGGAGTCTGGCCGCGCAGGTTATCGCGGAAGCTACGGCCTTGCGCCTGGTCGGGAGTGCGCACGCCACCATAATCGGCCAGTAACGAGGCAAAGTCGATATTCAAGATAATATCCTGATTGCGCGTGCCGGCCGGAATTTCTTTCGGATAACGGATTACGAAAGGCATCCGGAGCGATTCTTCATACATCATGCGTTTGTCGAAGAAACCGTGTTCGCCCAGGAAATACCCCTGGTCGGACACATAAATCACGATTGTATTCTCGGTAAGCCCCTCCGCGTCGAGTTCGCGCAGCAAACGGCCGATATTATCGTCGATCGTCGCCCCGCAACGCAGGTAGTCTTTGATGAATTTCTGGTAAATCTTCTTCCGTCCCGCTACCTTTTCCATGCCTTTGGTGGAAAAAGGCAGTTCCGGGTAACGACACCACCAGCTATCCGGATCGGCCGATGCCGTTTCCCAACGCCAACCCAGGTTCTCCAACTGTTGGCCCGGGAAGACGCGGCCCGATTTTTCGGGCCCGAACTCCAGCATACTGGCCGGCTCGGGAAACTCCACATCGTCATACAAATGCGCCATGCGCTCGGGAAAATCCCAAGGTTCGTGGGTCGCCTTGAAATGACAACACATCAGGAAGGGCTTATCCTTGTCGCGCCCGCGTATCCACTCGATGGTGCGGTCGGTCACAATATCGGTGGAAAAACCTTTCACCACCTCGCCGTGTTTCCCCTCGGAATCGTCCACCCAATTATCGGGCGATTTCATGACCGGATCGACATACTCGCCCTGGTCGTGGAATACATAAAACGTATCGAATCCCGAAGGCTTGCGTTTAAGGTGCCATTTGCCGAAGAGCGCCGTTTGATAGCCGCCGGCTTGAAACTGTTTGGCCAGGTTATCCTTGGCCGGATCCAGCCCGTCCTCCAGCGAATACACGCCGTTGGAATGGCTATAAGCCCCTGTCAGGATAGCAGCCCGGCTGGGCGAAGAAATGGAGTTGGTGCAAAAACAATTATCCAGCACGCAACCTTCGGCAGCCAACCGGCGGATATTCTCGTTCTTCACATAGTCGGCCAAAATACCGCCGTAAATGCCCCAAGATTGGGACGTGTGATCGTCCGACAAAATAAACAAGATATTCGGGCGTCCGGCGCTTCCCTCGGCGTCGGCATTTTGCTTGGCGGAAGAGGCGGAAACAGGTTCCCCCGCTCCGGCCGGCTGCCAGGTGCCCGCCAAAGCGGCGGCAGCCAATCCGATCGATAAAACAGGTCGTATCATAAGTCGTGTCGTTGTTTGCCGCTGACCAAGCCCGGCTCGCGGCGTCCGGTACCCTTACAGCGCGTTAAATTATCACCTAAATCTTTACGCATCTCGTCGGCTATTTGCATCAGGCGGGCAGCTTCTTCGGGATATTGCGTGATGACGTTATAGCGTTCGCCCGCATCGCGGCGCAGATCGTACATTTCAGCCTGATACAATTGGACGTTTTTCAAACCGCCCGGCTGCCCGTCGTTGCCCGGCACATAAGCGCCATACGTTACATATTCATGCGGAAACACCAATTTGAACATCCCGTCGGTAACCGCTTCCAAATCGTTTTTACGATAATAATAAACAAAGGATTTCCGCGGATTGGCCCCTTCTTCTCCTTTAATCAAAGGAAGGATGCTCACCCCGTCGATTTTGCGCGCCGGCAGCGGGGCGCCGCTGATCTGGGCCAGCGTGGGGAACAAGTCGATATTGGAAGCCAGGGCGTTGCAAGTAGATCCAGCCTTGGTTTTACCTTTCCAGTACATCACGCAAGGCACCCGGTTGCCGCCGTCGAAGGTGGTGGCTTTGGCTTCGCGAAGACCGCCTGCGGAACCGGCGTGATTGCCGTAATTGGCCCAGGGGCCGTTGTCGGAGGTCAGCACAACCAGCGTATTTTCTTCCAAGCCCAGTTCGCCCAGCGTTTGCCATACCTGGCCCACACTCCAATCGATCTCCATCATCACATCGCCGTAAAGTCCTTGCTGGCTTTTTCCTTTGAACTTGTCGGACACGGCCAGCGGCACATGCGGCATGGAATGGGCCAGGTAGAGGAAGAAAGGTTTGTTCTTATTTTTACGGATGAAATTGACCGAACGCGTGGTATAATCGGTAGTGAACTTCGATTGGTCGGTATTATAGCCTACCACTTCGTTGCCGTCGTACGTAGGCAGATCGGGGAAATTGAATATTTCGCCTTGTTGGGGATGGAACGGCCACATATCGTTGGAATAGGGCAAGCCGTAATATTCGTCGAAACCGTTTTGTAAGGGCAGGAACTCCCGCTGGCTGCCCAAATGCCATTTGCCAAAAATAGCGGTACTGTATCCTTTTTGTTTGAGCAACTCGGCCATCGTCATCTCCTGGGGATGAACGCCGTAATTCGAATCGGGGCCCGGAGCGCCCGCAAACCCGATGCGGTTGGGATAGCAGCCGGTAAGCAAGCCGGCCCGGGAAGCACCGCTGATAGGTTGGCCGGCCAGGAAATGGGTAAACCGAACGCCTTCCGATGCGAGCCGGTCGATATGGGGAGTGGTATACCCATAGGCTCCGTTGAACGAAAAGTCGCCATACCCCACATCATCCAGGTTGATAATAATGAAATTGGTGTAATCGGCAGCTACGGCCGGCACGAAAGCGGAACCGGAGAGGGCTGCTAGCAACAAATACTTATTATTCATGATATTATAAGTTAATTAAGAATGTCTAGATCCGAACGGCGTTTTTTTCACCGGGCCGTCCGCCCGGAAAACAGCTTCAAAGATACGAAAAAGCCGGTTTAATCCGCCCGGAAAAGGGCGATAGGGAAGTAAAAAACCGCTTTTTGGCGCGGTAAGCGGCGGCCGGAGGGCAGATTTGAATAAGTCGGCGTAAAAGCTTACCTTTGTCTCACCATTTGACAAAAGAGATTGGCAGTTAGCGATGAAAGTATGCATAGCGGAAAAGCCCAGCGTGGCGCGTGAAATAGCCGAAGTCCTCGGCGCTACCCAACGGATGAACGGATACATAGAAGGCAACGGATACCAGGTAACCTGGACATTCGGCCACCTATGTACCCTCAAAGAGCCGCACGAATATGCCGAAGCCTGGAAACGGTGGAGCCTCTCGTCGCTCCCGATGATTCCGCCGCGGTTCGGTATCAAACTGATCGATAATCCTACGTACGAGCAGCAATTCAAGGTGATCGAAGGATTGATGCAAAAGGCCGAGATGGTGATAAACTGCGGGGATGCCGGCCAGGAGGGCGAACTGATTCAGCGTTGGGTGATGCAGAAAGCGGGGTGTCGCTGCCCGGTATACCGGCTCTGGATTTCCTCGCTGACGGAAGAAGCTATTCGCGAGGGTTTCCGTTCGCTGAAAACAGAGACGGATTTCAACAAGCTGTACGAAGCGGGTCTTTCGCGGGCCATCGGCGACTGGTTGCTGGGCATGAACGCTACGCGGCTGTATACCTTGCGATACGGCCAAAACCGGCAGGTGCTTTCCATCGGACGGGTGCAGACCCCTACCCTGGCGTTGATTGTGAATCGGCAGACGGAGATCGAGCATTTCGAGCCGGAACCGTATTGGGAATTGAAAACGGTTTACCGCCACACGACGTTTTCCGCCACCAAAGGAAAATTCACAAAGAAGGAAGAGGGGGAAGCTTTTCTGGAGATGGTTCGCCAGAAGGATTTCACGGTGACGAGCGTGACGGAAAAAAAGGGAAAAGAATATGCACCGCGCCTGTTCGACTTAACGTCGTTGCAGGTAGAGTGCAACAAGAAATTCGCGCTGACCGCCGACGATACGTTGAAATTGATTCAGTCGCTGTACGAAAAGAAGCTGACGACGTATCCGCGTGTGGATACGACTTTTTTGAGCGACGATATTTATCCTAAAGTGCCGGCTACCCTGAAAGGATTGACGGATTATGCCGAGCTGACCGCTCCGCTGGCGGGTGTCAAGCTGCCGAAAACGAAGCGGGTATTCGATAATGCGAAGGTGACGGATCACCACGCCATTATCCCTACCGGCGTGGCGCCCCGCAGTTTGACGGAGAACGAGCGGCGGGTGTACGATCTGGTTGCGCGGCGTTTCATTGCGGCGTTCTATCCGGACTGCGATATTTCCACCACCACCGTATTGGGCAAGGTGGACAAGGTGGAATTCAAAGTAACGGGCAAGCAGATTCTGAAGCCTGGCTGGCGGGTGGTGTTCGGCGCCGAACAGAAGGATACAGAGGCCGAGGGTTCGGAAGAAAATAGTGTATTGCCGGACTTCGTGGTGGGCGAAAGCGGCCCGCACGAGCCGACGCTGGCGGAAAAATGGACGCAGCCGCCCAAGCCGTATACGGAGGCTACTTTGCTCCGGGCAATGGAAACGGCGGGCAAACTGGTGGAGAATGACGAGCTGCGGGATGCGTTGAAGGAGAACGGGATTGGCCGGCCTTCCACCCGCGCGGCGATTATCGAAACGTTGTTCAAACGGAATTATATCCGCAAGGAACGAAAAAATTTATATCCTACGGCCACGGGGCGGGAATTGATCGGGACGATCGGCGTGGAGTTGCTCAAAAGTGCGGAGCTGACGGGTTTGTGGGAGAAGAAGCTCAGGCAGATCGAAAAGGGGACGTACCAGGCGCGTACGTTTTTGGAGGAGCTGAAGGAGTTGGTGAACAAGGTAGTGATCGAGGTGTTGTCGGATCAGACGAACCGGACGATTACGGTGGAAGCGCCGAAGGAGGCCGGGAAAGACAAGAAACCGAAGGCTGCGACCGGCACAGACCAGGCTACGGATGATTCGGCGGTGAAAAAGAAGGAGAAAAAGCAGCGGAAACCGCGGGAGAAAAAGGCGGAGGGGAAGAAGGACGAAACCATTCAGGCCCTGGCCGGGGAAACGGGTACGGACAGAGATACAGAGGCAGGTATAGCTACAGATGGGCATACGGATACGGCCGGAAAGAGCCGGGATAACAGGAATAGCGGGGGAGCCGCGACCGCAGGAGAAACGCCGGGCAATGGGGCGCGTTGTCCGATGTGCGGAAAAGGGCGGCTGCTTCGGGGAAAAACGGCGTACGGCTGTTCGGAATATAGAGCAGGCTGTACTTTCCGGCTGGACTATGGAACGTATGGAGAAGGGTTGTCGGATGCCGCGCTGGCGGAGATTATTCGGAACCTGAACCAACCGGAATAGAGTGGGTATGCGGTAGCGGAAAAGTACCGAGCCGGGAGAAAGGATAGAACGATAGGCCGAGACGGGGCAACAGCACGATAAAAATAAATAAAATAAAGCAGATATGGAGAACGGTAAAAAAGAGGAATGGTTTCCGCTGGTGAATGAAGCGGGCGAGACAGTCGGAAAAGCGACGCGCAGGGAATGTCATAGCGGCAGCAAATTATTGCATCCGGTGGTGCATCTGCATATATTTAATGAAGAGGGCGCACTTTATCTGCAAAAACGGGCGATGAGCAAGGATATTCAGCCGGGCAAGTGGGATACGGCTGTGGGGGGCCATGTGGATTGCGGGGAGACGATCGAAGAGGCGCTCCGACGGGAGGCGCGCGAGGAATTGGGTGTGACCGCTTTTGTTCCTGAATTTGTGAAACGGTATGTATTCGAATCGGCTATCGAGAAGGAAATGGTTCATACGTTCCGGACTTGTTATAACGGCCCGTTTGCGCCGGATGCCGAGGAACTGGAAGGGGGGCGTTTCTGGTCGACGGGCGAGATTCGTTCGGTACTGGGCAAAGGGGTGCTGACGCCGAATTTCGAACGGGAGTTCCGCCAGGTGCTCGGGCCGGTTATCGGAGACTAGTATTTTTTTTCGGGGAGAAAACCGGAGGCGGGACGGTTTTATATCAACTAAATTATACAAGAAGGGTAGTCGCTGGTTTTTACCAGATCATATTTTTATATCGAATTGATTTTCATATACTTACAAAAAGCTCAAAAGGGATAGGCAAGGAATGCGGATTGCATGCTTATGGAATTTGAATTGGATGCTTATGAAATTAGGATTTCATAGGCATCCAATCGGAATTTCACTTACAGAGGAAAATTTTCAGACAGAAAAAATACACTAAGTAGGCACATGGGTAAAGGCGTCAGGAAGGACGTGAAGAAGCATTGCAACAAGGCCTTCGGCAGGGTTTGGAAGAAGGCATGGAACGCGGAAAGGCCCAAGGGGAAAAAGAAGCGCGGATGGAAGCGGCCCGAAACCTTAAACGTATGGGTATCTCTCCGGATATGATCCGGCAAGCCACTCAACTTTCCGAGGAAGAAATAGAAGCGTTAGGATACTGAAAACCGGCCAGGTTGTGTCTTATGTGGGACACACAAAGACACTCTGAAGCTGTGCTCCTGTGGTACTGTGCCTAAGGAACTCCCCCCCCAAGATGGTGTAAATCAAAAAGCAATGCGGTAGCCTCTTCCCTATCTCTTGGATGTATGCCGTATGCCGTTTACCTCCCTCCACCACCTATTGTCCGGATAAACCAACAAACTCATGGCACATAGGGCGTCCCATCCGGTTGCCTTACATAAATATAAAAGGAAAACGGGAAATGCATCGATAGGAACAACCTTTGTGGTAAAAAACCAAAGAGCCATTCTTTCCGGTAATCCCCCGGAAAGAATGGCTCTTTTCGTTAACAAAAAGAAGCCATTTTTAAGGTGTCTTCTTTTTATATATCTTATACTTGCAATACGTATGCCTCCCCCCTTTTGTGCTTACATCAGCCGCGCCAAGTCGGCAGACGATTTCCTCCGGGCATCGGCCTCGGCGTCCATAAAAAGGGTAGGATACGCATTACTTACACATGTCATGAATAATGCGGATCAGTTGGCCGCCCAGTTCTTCGGCTTCCTCCATCGTATGGGCTTCCGAATAAATGCGGATGATCGGTTCCGTATTGCTCTTGCGCAGATGTACCCATTTGTCGGGGAAGTCGATCTTCACACCATCAATATCCGTAATTTCGTAGGCGGCGAATTTCTCTTTTACCTTCGCCAGAATCGCGTCCACATCGATCTCGGGCGTAAGTTGTACCTTCTGTTTCGAGATAAAATAAGGAGGATAAGAAGCGCGAAGCTGGCTGGTCTTCATTTTCTTCTTGGCCAGATGGCTCAGGAAAAGAGCGATGCCCACCAAGGCATCCCGTCCGTAATGGCTGGCCGGATAGATCACCCCGCCGTTGCCTTCGCCACCGATTACGGCGTGGGTGGCTTTCATCTTCGCCACTACATTTACTTCTCCCACGGCAGCCGCATTGTATTCGGCACCGTGAGCGCGCGTTACATCGCGCAGCGCGCGGCTCGAACTGAGGTTGCTGACGGTATTGCCCGGCGTATGGCTCAGTACATAGTCGCTGACGGCTACCAACGTGTATTCTTCGCCGAACATTTCGCCGTTTTCCGATACGATGGCCAGGCGGTCCACATCCGGATCGACTACGAAGCCTACATCGGCTTTGGCATGTTGCATCAAGTCGGAAATCTCCGTCAGGTTTTCGGGCAGCGGTTCGGGATTGTGGGCGAAATTACCGTGAGGGGCGCAATGAAGTTTGAAAATTTCTTTCACGCCGAGCGCATACAGCAGGTCGGGAATAACGATGCCGCCCACCGAGTTGACGCAGTCGATCGCCACGCGGAAATTGGCGGCTTTGATGGCTTCCACATCTACCAGATCGAGGTTGAGTACGCTTTCGATATGTTTTTGTTTGTAAGTGGTATCGACGGTTACTTTACCCAGATGATCCACATCGGCAAATTCGAAAGCTTCTTCGGCGGCCAGACGGAGTACTTCGGCTCCTTCGGCGGCATTGAGGAATTCGCCTTTTTCATTGAGCAATTTCAGGGCGTTCCATTGCTTGGGATTATGGCTGGCGGTCAGGATAATGCCCCCGCAGGCTTGTTCCATAGCTACGGCCAGTTCGGTGGTGGGCGTGGTAGCGAGGTCAATATCGACCACGTCGAATCCCATGCCGGTGAGCGTACCCAGCACCACTTGTTTCACCATCGGGCCGGAGATGCGCGCATCGCGTCCGACTACGATTTTGTTGGTGGTCACTTTTGTGTTTTTCCGAATGAAGGTAGCGTAGGCCGCTACGAACTTCACGATGGCTAACGGGTTGAGCCCGTCTTCCGGATTACCGCCGATCGTGCCGCGGATGCCGGAGATAGATTTAATTAGTGTCATAAAAGTTATTGTATAGTATTTGTTACTTCCAATCTTAACTCCTTATTACAATTTCAGCATTTTCAAGCTAGCGCTTTATTTCCCCACGAGGTATTCCCTCCTGTCGGATAAAGCCTTTAAAGAAAGATTCGCAATGAAATGTACAACTTAAAATTTCAACTTCTATTTTATACCTTTTTTATACCTTTCATCTGCTTTCCCTGAACCATAATCATACTATAAGTTTTGTTCGAATTTATATTCCAGGATTTCATAGTAAGCCGGTTCCCCGTTGCTATTATCCGTAGAAAGCCCTCGTTTAAAAGGAACGATCAATTTCACTTTCGCCCTATCCCCCACAAACTCCAAAGGCGTCATCAACCCTTCGCCAGCAGTGCCGGAAGTATAGTCGTCATAGGTAAAAGAAAATGGAGAAGTACCATTGCTATGCGGGCCATAGTTGGAAAATACATAGGAAGTATTGGTATAATAAATACTAAGAGGGTAGCCATAAGAATCAGTATACCGAATATAGGCCGTATCCATCGGATAATACATCGTACACCGGTACAAAATCTTCGTTTGCCCGGCCACGGCCCGTTCGCTCGTACCCTTATCGATGATATTCAGATACACCCCGTTTTCAAGCTCCACAAATTCATTTTCCTTAAAAACACTGTCTTTCGGGAAATTTTTCAAGAACACAAAACCTTCTTTATCCTTCAACCGATTAATCGCCTTCTTCTGATCCTTCAACATGTCCGTGTACGACTTTGTTTTGCTGCAAGAAAGGGCCAACAAAGCGGCACATACAATCATCAAAATATTAAAACCTTTTTTCATCTGTATTTCTTTAAATAAATAAGTGACAAATGTAAATAATCTCCGTCACATCTTAACCATCTAATCCTTAAATCTTATGCCTGGCACGGCTTAAATTCCGCCAAACCTTTCTCGAATACCTGCACAGCCTCGTCGAGCGAACCGAAAAACTCCCCGCCGGACGCATTCTTATGCCCCCCGCCATTAAAGTACGCCGCTGCAAACTCGTTGCAAGGAAAATCGCCCACCGAACGAAGCGACACCTTCACATAATCCGCATCCTGGCGAATAAACGCGCTAAAACATACATTCTCGATACTGAGCGGCAGATTCACGAACCCCTCCGTATCTCCCGGCGCATACTGAAAACGCTTCAATTCTTCCTCGGAAAGCGTAATCAAAGCCGCCCCGCGATCCGGATACAACTTCATCTTCTCATACAGCACATACCCCATCATCCTCAGCCGCGACTCCGAATATACCTGATTTACCTTTCGGTAAATCAAATCCTTATCGATCCCCTTACGGATCAATTCGCTGATAATGGAATAAATTTCCGGCTTGTTGGAATTATAAGTAAACGAACCCGTATCCGTCATCATACCTGTATAAATGCATACCGCTGCCGGCTGATTCAGCAAATCGAACATACCCATACGGCAGATAAACCGGAAAATCATTTCGCTCGTGGACGACATTTCAGGATACGACATCGTCACCCGGCAAAAATCCGCCGGGTGCAGATGATGATCGATCAATACCCTGCGCCCCTGGGCCGCCAACAAAGCCGGCGCCATCTTTTCCACCCGCTTGGGTTCGTTGAAATCGAGGCAAAAAATCACCTCGGCATCCCGCAGCAACTGGTCGGCAAACTCCTGGTATTTCGAATAGATAATCACCTCTTTCGCGCCCGGCATCCACCGGTAAAAAGAAGGGAACTCGTTCGGCACGATCACCGTCACATTGTCTTTTCCATAATTCAACAGGAAATGGTACAATCCCAGCGACGAACCCAAGGCGTCGCCATCGGGGGATACATGGGTCACTATGACAAACTTCTCGCCTTTCTCGACGTATTTTTTGGCTTTCTGAATCTGCTCTTCTTGAATGATTTTCGTAATCATATTTTCTCTAAATTTCAGTCCCAAAGGTACTACTTTTTTAGATTCCGGACAGTAAAAACCGCTCAATAAGCCGTTCGATGAGCATTATTAACACAAGTCCTAAGGCAGTAAACAATTGCCGGATACGGCGTTGCTTGCCATACAACGCGGCGAAAAAAAGCGCGCCGTAAGCGCAAAAAAGAGAAAACCCGTCGAACGACAACGGATAAGCCGCCCCCGGAATGCCGCCGAATCCGTCCACCACCCCTACCATGCCACGCGTCAGATGCTCCAGGGCTGTTTGCAGCCCCCCATATCCCGGCACGGCCGGAGGCCACACAGCCCATACCAATCCTGCCGGAATCAGCAAGGTAGCCAATAAGGTAACCGGCAAATTCGTAAATAAGAAAAACAACGGAAAACGACCGAAATAATACAGACAAAGAAACGTGGTTCCCACCTGCGCCGACACCGTCAGCGTAAGCCCCTGCCAGGGATAAGCCAGCAACGGATTCCTCACCGGGAGAAGCCGCTGAAGACGGGGCTGGAAATAAAGGATTGAGAAGACGGCCAGGTAACTGAGTTGGAACCCGATGTCGAACAGGTAAAGCGGTTGGTAAGCCAACATGCAGAAAGCGGCGGCTGCCCAGGTATTGTAGCGGTCGGTAGGACGGCGAAGCAACCGGCCTGTCAGAAAAAGGGTAAGCATCACGCCGGCCCGTACCGCCGAAGCCGCGGCTCCGGTCAGGCCGACATAGCCCCACACGGCGGCCAACATCAATAACCACCGTATGCCCCTGCCCAGCTCGCGTGGCGGCAACCATGCCAGCAGAAAAGAAACGAATCCTGCCACCACTGCCACATGAAAACCGCTTACGGCCAGTATATGGGATACGCCGGCCAGGGAAAAACGTTGCCTCACTTCACGGTTCATCGCTCCGCGGTACCCGAGGGTGAGCGTAGCCAGTACCGATTTCTCTTCCTCCGTCAGCCGGAGGCAATCGAATCGTTCGGCCAGCTTTTCCTGGGCGCGCGCAGCCGGAGCGGCGAAAGGAAATCCGAAGGAAGAACGTGCAGCGTATGAAACGGCCCGCAAAGACGTCTCCGCACGTCCCTTTCTCGCCCATTCCGTCCGAACGGTCGTGGCCAGCATAGCCAGTGACAGGAGAAGCGGCGCGAACACGGCGCCCCATACCCAGCGGCGCGCATACGGCAACCCGTTTCCTTTTTCAATCCGGCCATTTTCGGTCTGCGTACTTTGGCTGCGCTCCTCTTCGATGCAATTCTTTTCAGCCAGTCCACTTTCGTCCCGGCCGGTTTGAACCCGATCGCTTTCGCCGAGTTCACTTTCGTTGTCGCTTCTTCGGATCAGTTTCCTTTCGTGGCGGGCACTTCGAATCAGCCTCCTTCCGCCCCGCCCTCTTCCGGCCGTTCGCCAACATGTCGGCCACCACCGTATCGCCTGACCGCGAGACGCCCCACGAGGGCGGCCGGAAAAATACAAAACAGGTAGAACTGCAAACAAAAGGATGAACCCGACCCAGGCATACAGAGACGATGGGCAGCAGGTATAGAGTAGGATACCGGTTATCCACAAAAAAAGCGGCCGTATAAAAGGCCGCTTCCGTATTTCATCCAGCATAATAGAGTATTTCTGATGTAAGGTTTCGATAATCGGCAAAAAGTTAAAAACAGGAAGCTATACTTCCTTCAATTCTTTGATCGTCCGCAGCGGATCAGGCGATTTGAAAACGAAACTGCCGGCCACCAACACATCGGCGCCCGCTTCTACCAGGCGTCGGCCGGTTTCGAGGTTCACTCCGCCATCTACTTCAATCAGCGTGGAAAGGTTTTTCTTTAAAATCATTTCTTTCAGCCGCGCCGTTTTCTCGACCGAATGTTCGATAAACCGTTGGCCGCCGAATCCGGGATTGACCGACATCAGCAGTACCATATCCACATCCTGCACAATATCTTCCAACAAGCTGACGGGCGTATGGGGATTGAGCGTAACGCCCGCTTTCATGCCGGCTTCGTGAATGGCGCCTATCGTACGGTGCAGATGGGGGCTTACCTCGTAGTGCACGTTCATCATATAAGCGCCTGAAGCGGCTACCTCAGGGATAAATTTCTGGGGTTCTACGATCATCAAGTGTACATCCATCGGTTTGCGGCATACCGGCTTGAGCGCGTTCAGTATGGGAAAACCGAAAGAGATATTGGGTACGAATACGCCGTCCATAATATCGAGGTGCAGCCAATCGGCTTCACTGTTATTTATCATTTCCACTTCTTCGCCCAACCGCAGGAAATCGGCCGACAAAAGGGAGGGAGCGATCAGATGTTTCATACTTTTTGTTTTAGTTGTATGCAAACTTACAGAATTATTTCCGATTTCCGGTAGTCGTCAGCGGGGAAATAGCGTTAAAAGCGTTTTTAGATAACAAGCCGGAAACAGGGAGATAAAAAGGAAGCAAAAAGAGGAAGATAAAAAAAAGCATCCCCCCTCCTTGTGTATCGGCCGGGCTGCTTTCAAAAGCCTGTGCTACTTAAAAATGGTAATTCAAGCCATCAAAAGTAGGGTTCGACTTAAAAAAAGCCTCTTTCCGCTTTTGAAAGCAGGGCGCCTTTTATCTTTGAAGGGGGGGGATTGTTTTTTCAGTTCAGCACATACCCGCTCAGCTCGGGGCATAAAACCGGTTCCGCCTGATAGACGCGGGCGAATTGGGTGAGAAAGTCGAGTGTCTGCCGGCGGGGTTGGTTGCGGAACTCATTCGCATCCGTTTTAGTTTCCCGCTTCGAGTGTTTTAAACAAGGTGTAGAAAGTCTCTTCATAGGCTTCGTTTTTAGAGTGTTCGCATATAAAACGCACACCCATCCGACTTATTGCCTGTCAACGCTTTTTTCTTTCGGTTTTCCGCCGATCGCGCCTTTTCCTTTTCAGGAATCTCCTTCCTTCCGCCGAAGTAAAGAAGAACCTTTTTCACCTTTCAAGAAGAAAAAGATAGTACCGGCTCCGCAAGGCATCCGATAAGGCCGCATTCAACTTTCCCCTACGTATATTCGCCACAAGGCACCGTATTCGATTCATCAGTCCGCCCTCCCGATACAAGCCGCCCGATCCGATTTACCGCTAGTCAGGCCCCCCGGATATGGGAACCTCTGACGCTGCTTAACAAAGCGACAATTCGATCCGGTTCTCGTCGGCCATCCGGCGCATATTCAGAATAGCGTAACGCATCCGGCCGAGCGCCGTATTGATGCTGACACCGGTCAGATCGGCGATTTCCTTGAAACTCAGATCGCGGTAGTAACGCATTTCAAGTACCTCCCGCTGATTTTCCGGCAGGTGTTTCACCAGCTTGCGAATATCGGAAAGTACCTGGTGGCGCACGATGTTATCTTCGATCGTACCGTCGCAAAGTTTGATATTATTGAACAGGTCTACTTCCACCTCATCGTTGGATACGGTATTTTCGCTGCGTTCCTGGCGGAAATTATCAATAATAAGGTTATGGGCAATACGTGTGATCCACGCTTTAAACTTGCCGTTTTCCGTATAGCGGCCCTGTTTAATCGTCATAATCACTTTCACGAAAGTTTCCTGAAAAATATCTTCCGTCAAGTCCTTATTGCGTACTATGAAATAGATATAAGAATGGATACTACTTTTATACCTGTTCAACAGGATATCAAAAGCGGCATTGTCACCTTGTGCATAAAGGATAACCAACTCTTCATCGGTCATCGATCTGAGTGTATTCATTACTTCTATATGTTTAATTTTTTACGAGTAATGTTATGCTATAGGCTATGAAGTTTAATTGTTACACCATATTATTTACACTCGCAAAAGAACAAAAAGTATTTTAAACGCACAAACTTTTACGCAATTTTTGAAAAAAAATGTCCCCTGCTTGTCGCTTTAACGTACAAACAGGGGACATTCCGGTACCAACCGGATTATTTATCAGAATTTATAGCCGAGGGTAAGGGCTACGCGGGTGGTATTCGTCTTCAACGAAGCTACATTGGCCTGGATAAGCGGCTCGTGGTCGGGAGCCGGGCCGAACATATTCGAAAAAGCGTACACGTCTTCTTTATGCGTTTTGAAGACACAGGCCAGGTCAGTATAGAAATTCGGAGTAAAACGGTATCCGAAACCGAAGGTATAATTCATGATGCCTTTGTCGATCACAAAATTGGGAATCGTACCGACTGTCTTTACTTCCACCTGGCCGTTTTTCAACTGGGCTTTCACCGGACTGTCCATCCAGGCTACGCCAGCCCGTACGGCAAACTGAGGCGTTATCTTCACTTCGCCCCCTACCCGGAGGGTATTGCCCATTTTAAAATCTTCCTTGATAAAGTCGTTCTGCCCACTATCGGGGTTACCGTACTGATCGTTCAGGTGCATATGCTTGTAATTCGTCATTTCGTAATCCACGCTCAGCAGACCTACGGTACCGAAGATGGCCGCCGCACTGAATATCCATTTATCGGGCGAACGGTATTCGTAATCGGTATAAGCTCCGTCGGGCGTATGCGAGGTATACGGTTCCTCCAGGGTCGATACGTCGGTCGAAGCGGCGGCATGGTAGTAATCGGTCATCTTATACCAGATAGGCGAATTGTAAGCCACTCCCAAACGCAGGTAGTCGGTAGGCCGGAACACGGCGCCTAGGTTGAACGAATAGCCGGTTCCGTCGGTACTCAGACCGTTGCCTTCGCCGGGGTTTCCTAAAGTAAGGTAATCTCCATTTTCATAATCTTCTCTATAGTATGAAACGTAATTATAATTCAAATCCGTAATCGCCACCGTACCGCCCAGAAATACCCGGTTGGAAATATTCATGGCAGCGGAAATATTATACTGGTCGATCGCTCCGCTTTCCTGCACGTCGAGCCGGCTGTGAGACATCGGGAAGCCTTTGCCGTTCTCGTAAGTAAAGTTGCTGTAGTAAGCCGTATTCTGATTGGTGTAGGCATCGATATAACCGGCGTCGTATCCCAGAACCGACAACCAGTCGCCGATGGTATTATAGGGATTGTAATTGTCGGTTATTTTCAGATTATTCACAGGGATGGCGCCGGCAGTAGCCCGGGCGGCCACATAGTCGGAAAGAGAGTAATCGGTGCCTCCTTCGGCGTTCATCGTATAATTCCGCCGGTAGTTCTTCACCCGGTTGTACGAGAATCCTACGTTCCAACTAACGACGCCTTCATCGTTGCCGGTGGGGAAATAACCTACATAGGCGATGTTATCGAAACTCAACTTCGTCCGGCTGTTGTCGGTCTGGGTACCCAGCCAGTCGGTCTTGGCTGCAATATTCGACAAACTGAGGGTAGTTACCACTTCCGAACTTCGATAGATGGCCAATCCGCCGGGGTTGCCACTCATTGCTGAAATATCGCCGCCCAACGCGCCGAAAGCGCCGCCCATCGCGAGGTAACGGGCTGTCCCGTTCAAATCGCCCCGGGCATAATTATAGGCGTCTAATTCGCTTTGTGAAAAGGCGGCGCTGGTACATGCCAGCGCCGTCAATACGATTAATACCTTTTTCATCTTATTCAATTAGTTAATCAACCAACACTCATCTTTAGCTGCATAAGCAGCTTTATCTGCCTAAGCAGCCTTATCTGCTACGGCCGCCGCCACCGCCACTGCTTCGACCGCCACCGCCGTAACTTCCGCCACCGCTGGAACGACCGCCGCCGCCATAGCTACCCGATGAAACGGAACTTCTGCTACTGCTGCGCGAAGGAGTGGAATAAGTACGGGAAGGCGTGGATGTGGAACGGTTGCCGGAATATCCGCTATTGCTGTTATTGCTGCTGCTGCTGCGCGAAGGAGCCGAATACGTACGGCCTCCGGTGCTGCCGCTGCTGCGGGAGATACGCGTTCTGCCCGGGTTGACGGCGCTGCCGCTTTCGTTGCGACGCGTAGTTGCTCCGCTTACCGAAGAGGATGAACGACGATTGCCGCCTCCGTATAAATTCTCCGACGAACGTCCGCCGCCCGCGCTCCGTCCGCTACTGAGGGAAGACGAACTCCGCCCGCCCGAAGAATGGGTGGAAAGAGAGGAAGAACGTCCCGAGGAACGTCCGCCGCCCCCGTTACCCGTAGCATATGTGCCTCTGCCGCTCGACCGGTTGGTATAGGAAGAGCGTCCGTTGGCATAATTGCGGTAAGGCGTGCCGTAATAGCCGGGATGGTGATGGTGGTGGTGGCCCCAATAGCCGCCGCCCCAGTAGCCGCCTCCCCAGCCCCACGACGGGCCGTACCAGGGATTGTACCACGGGCTGTAACCCGCATAGAATCCGCCCCATCCCCAGCCGAATCCCCACGAGGGGCCGTACCAGGAAGAATAAGTCCACCACGGGCTGTAGCTATACCAGGGGTCGTACCAGTTGTTGTACCAGGGCGAACCCCAGCCCCACGGGCTGCCTACGTTGATGTTAAAGCTCACGTTGGCGTTGCCGTCGGAGTAGTCCGTATCGTATCCATAGCCGTAATAGCCGTCGCTCAGGTATAAATCGACCTGGTCGGCGCCGGCAATGGTAATTTTACTGGGGGAATGATAGCGTACGATGCGTTCGGTATATTCGGTATCCGAACGGCGTTCGGCGGCATCATCGGCCGTTTGGGCCGCTTCATCGTCGTCCCCGCGGTAAGGTTCATCTACACTGACCGACGAGTAACGGCGGTTGTACTCATCCACATCCCGGTCGGAAGCCGGCGAAGACGTGGAACGAGGCACTGTTACGGCGGTGCTTGTTTCTTGTCTGGAGGGTATGACTTTTTTCTCTTCTACCTTTTCTTTCTTTTTGCTCTTGCCGGAAGAGAAATATACATCATCAAAGAATTCTTCCTGGGCTGCCGCACTGAAAGCAACCAGGAGCATCACCACCAGAGATGTCAATTTCATAGGTTTCATATTCGTTTCTCCTTTCTCCTCTACTACATTATTATACTTTGGTTATTAAGCTCAGACACGCCAAGCGGGTAAGGGTTTAAACGCGTTTCGTTTTAATAACGTTTCACGTTTACGTATAGTTTCCATCTTATGTACAAATATACTGGGATTCTTTAGTATGCCCAACTATTTATATATACTTTAACTATATAAAAACGTCGCGTAGCTTGTTTTATAAAAAGAAAGATGCAATCCGAGCCGAAAAGGCTGCAAACTTTCCGGAATTCCTTATATTTGCAAGGCTGCGTATTCAGCCGCCGACCGGCACCCGGCCGGGGAACCTGCTTAAAAAACGTTCGCACCCGCCCGTTTCGGGCGCTTCAAACGCCTCAGGCAGGAAATTTTTCATCACACCGGGCGCCGGCACTCTTCCCGCCGGAATGGGAACCGCGACGATGGATTGACCGACAGCTTATCGATTTCAGGGTTATCTATTTAAACGAAAAAGGGTATGATTTTAGTATCGACGATGGATTTTACATTACCGCTGGCCGACCCGGTGTTGAAATTTTTGCTGATTTTGCTTATCATTCTGGCGGCTCCGCTGGTGCTGAACAAGTTCCGCATCCCTCATCTGCTGGGTTTGATTATCGCGGGCGCCGTAATCGGGCCGCACGGGTTCAACCTGATTCAGCGCGACAGCAGCATTATCCTTTCGGGAACGGCCGGCTTGCTTTACATCATGTTTTTGGCCGGATTGGAAATAGACATGGGCGATTTCAAGCGAAACAGCCGGCGCAGCCTCACCTTCGGCATGTATACCTTTCTGATTCCCATGCTATTGGGCACGGCAGTAAGCTACTGGGTATTGCAATTCAGCATGCCCACCTCCGTGTTGCTGGCCAGTATGTTCGCTTCGCATACCTTGATTGCCTACCCCATCATCAGCAAGCTGGGCATCAGCAAAAATAATGCCGTGAGCATTACGGTGGGAGGCACAATGATTACCGATACGCTGGCCCTGTTGGTCTTGACCATCATCGTCGGGATGGCTACCGGGAAAGTGGACGACGCCTTTTGGATTCGCCTGGGCATTTCGCTGGTACTTTTCGGGGCATTCGTAATGCTGGTGTTTCCCTTGATAGGACGCTGGTTTTTCAAGCGGGTACACGATCCGATTTCCCAATATATTTTCGTACTCGCTATGGTGTTCTTCGGCTCGTTCCTGGCAGGACTGGCCGGCATGGAAGCCATTATCGGCTCGTTTCTGGCCGGGCTGGCCCTGAACCGGCTGATTCCCCAAAGTTCGCCCCTGATGAACCGCATCGAGTTCGTGGGAAATGCGATTTTTATTCCCTTTTTCCTGCTTGGCGTGGGCATGCTGATCGACTACCGGGCCTTTTTCACCAGTTTCGAAACAATCAAGGTAGGCCTTATCATGATCGTCGTGGCCACAGCGGCCAAGTATGCGGCGGCGTGGCTCACCCAAAAAACATTCCGGCTATCGGTGGACCAACGGCGCGTTATTTTCGGACTTAGCAACGCACAGGCGGCGGCTACGCTGGCGGCGGTGATGGTGGGGTATAACGTGATTCTGGGCACCGCTCCCGACGGACAACCTATCCGGTTACTTAACGAAAGCGTGTTGAACGGCACGATCCTGATGATCCTGGTAACTTGTACCATCGCTTCGTTCGCCGCCCAGAAAGGCGCGCACAACATTGCCTTGCAGGATATAGAAGAAGAAGACAAGGAAAAAAAGGAGAAAGCCGAAAACATCCTGATTCCGGTCAGCAATGAAGAAACGGTAGAAGAACTGGTAAACCTGAGCCTGGCCATCAAATCGAAACACAACAAGAACGGGTTGTTCGCGCTCAAGGTGATCGACAACCACGCCGCCTCGACCGACGAAAAGAAGCTGAAAGAGGCCCGGCGCGTGCTGCATACGGCAGTGCATACCGCGGCCGCCACCGATACGTACATGAAGGAATTGTTGCGGTACGACCTGAGCGTATCCAACGCGATCACCAGCGTGATCCGGGAGCGGGATATTACCGATATGGTGTTGGGGCTTCACAAGGAAAAAGACATACCGGCGGCTTTCCTGGGCCACATCGTGGAGGGCGTGCTGCATAAAAGCAGCGTATGTACCTTTATTTATAAACCGGTTCAGCCGCTGGCCACGATCAAGCGGCACCTGGTCGTGATTCCCGAACAGGCGGAAAAAGAAATCGGGTTTTACCGGGTGATCGACCGGTTGGGGTATGTGATGCAGAATACGGGAGCGAAAGCCGTATTCTACGGTACGCCGGACACGTTGGAGGTGCTGAAAAAACGATTTGCCGGTCAAGGAGAAATTACTTATACCGAATTTACGCAGTGGGACGATTTCCTGATCGTGTTCCGCGACGTAAAACCCGACGACAACATGTGGGTGATGCTCAGCCGCAAAGAAGGATTGTCGTATCAGATGGGCATGTCGCGCATTCCCGGCTATCTGAATCGCTATTTCCAGAACAATAGCTTCGTGCTGGCCTACCCGGTACAAGCCAGCACGGATGAAGGGACGCGGTATCTGACTTAAACAGAAAAGCCTCTCAGGCCGGGAAAGCCCCCCTTTATACCGCCGTCCCCCTTCTCTTTCTATTCTTCCACCAGAAATTCTTCCACGCGCCGCCGGGGCGAAAAAGCCATCGGCCGGGAAGCATAGCCTATCCGGAGCAGCAGGTGGGGATAGACGCCGGAAGGCAAGAACTTCCGCCCGACCTTTTCCGCCAAAACGGGTAACTCGCAAGGCTGGTTGAGAAAGGCCGCCGCCACGCCGGCCTGCGCGAGCCGGAGTAAAAAAAACTGCAAGACGCGACCCAGTGCCACCCACCCGGCCGGGGTATGCTCTTGGGAAGCAAACAAAACCAAATGGGAAGAAGAAGCGATCTTTTTCCGATCCGCCTTATTCTGGCTCCTGCCGTTCAGCATCGCGCCGATAACCGGTTCGGAGATCCACCGGGGCAGATCGGGCGCGCCGAACACCGCGTACGTCAAGCCGTCGTGCGTTTGCCCTACATGCTTGCTATTGAAACGCATCCACGCTTTCAGCTCGGCCCGGAAGGCTGCATCTGCCAACTGAAGTTCATTGCCTTCGGCTACATAGCGGGCCAGTTGCTCGAAGGCCGCCGACCCGCGCGGCCAGGCCTCTATCCGGATACCGCTATCGCCTTCAACAGCCAGCAAACGCTTGATGGCTGGCTCGTCGATAAGGCGCCCGGTATACACGCTGCGGTTGGTTTGCCGCCTCCCGATGAGCGGCGCCAAGCAGCACGACGTGCCGGGCGCCAGGGCTAAACCGGGGGCAGCCGTCGCACGCGGCAACCGGATACGTACGCAACTGCTGTCCGTAACGACCGTTTCCGGACGATACCCTTTTGCCACAGCCGCCAGACAAAGGTTTTCCGCCGCACATCCTACACTGATAAACAACTCCCGCTGCTCGGGATCGACCACCGGAAGTGCTTTCGACCGATCGGGCAAAAGCTCGATGGCTTCTTCCGAGACGCGAAATAACCAAGGCTGCGTATTATGGCCCGACGGAGCTTTCACCGCCTGTTCGATCAGATACAGATAATCCGGATTCATTTTCTTTATTTCTTTCATTTCATGTAGATTATTTCAGCCGTTTTTTTCTTTCACGACTTCGGTTTCCGACTTTTACATCGCTCAAAAATACATCAAACCGACGAGATTTCCTATCGGATAACAAGGGTAATAAAAGCGAAGAAAAAATCGGCCCCTCCTAAAAAACAAAAACTTAAAATTAAAAACAAACGCTCCTGAAAGCGCATAAAAAAAATTTCGCCGCCCGCTGCCTGATCAAT
>DBFJSK010000110.1:0-4681 GCA_048403675.1 Tannerellaceae bacterium
TATGCCGAAGTCCTTCAGGATAGCGAGCCGGCTTTGGCTTTGGAATATATCAATAAGGTGCATCGGAGGGCATACAATTATCCCGTCGATTCTCCCTCGCCGGTTGATTATCTCACGTTAAGCGATGCTACAAAGGCACCTGTGGGTGACCATTTGCATACTGATCCTTTAAAGTACGAGCGTTGGGCAGAATTATTTGCAGAAGGACAATGGTGGTGGGATGTACGTCGCTGGGAAATTGGTGAACAAGAAATGAACTATTATAAAGAAACACGTGCAGGCCAATTGACTTGGAGAGGCCCTGATTGCTATGTTCAACCCATTCCACAACGGGAAATAGAACGTTATCCGCAAGGGGTACTTATACAATCAGGTAACTATTGATTAAGTACGTTTACTTTTAATCTGAGACAGCCTTAAAAATCTTAATGACCGTTTCCCTTTCGACGGTTCCCTGGCGCCCTCGAAAGGGAAACAGGAAAACGGGGGATAGCGTGTGGCTGCTTATAACATTACAAACATAAAATGATCATCGATGAAAAAATTAGCTTTATATATTATCCTGTGCTTTGGAAGCCTTGTGGCATTTGCTCAAACAACGATTATCTATCCGGCTATACCGGAACTTCGTACGAGTACTGACTTTTCGACTAGGGTCAACGGCCGATCGGTTTGGACAGAGGTGGTTGGAGCCGGAGGTATGGAAGATCTGAATATGGTGAATTTTTCGTGTGAAGGAACGCAAGCGATTACCATTACTGCTTCGGAAGAGATTCGCAGTTATCAAATTCTTCCCAAGAGTGCCGCCATTAAAGCCCATGCGCAAGGGCGTGAACTTTCATTTACGATTGACGGCCCCCGGAAACTTTATATTAAAATAAACGACCGCCCTCATTTGGCGGTATTCGCTAATCCCCTGGAAACAGACGCTCCCGAGCCTAATGCTGAAAATGTGCTGTATTTTGGGCCGGGAAAACATGACGTGGGCCGGATTGAACTGCAAAGCAATCAAACGATATACATTGCTGGCGGAGCACATGTGGTGGCGAATGTCATGGGCACGGGAGCGAATAATGTGAAGCTGTTCGGCCGCGGCTCATTGCTTGGAAATGTTCGGGTTACAAGCAGCGATAACTTTTGGGTGGATGGCATCTCGATTAGATATACGAAAGGTTGGGCAAACACCCTTTCCAACTGTTCGAACTCAGGGTATAATAATGTGAAGGTATTTACTTATGAGGGGGTGTGGGGATTAGACGGGATCAATCCCGTTTCATGCAAGAAGTTTGACATCACCGATTGTTTCATCCGTACGCGTGATGATTGTATTGCTATCAAGTCGAACGGCAGGCGGGGGGGAGACGGCTATGATCTTAGTACGCGAGACATCACCGTTAGCAAGTCCCTATTGATAGGCTGGGATCATGCGGATGGCGTAACATTGGGATTTGAGCTAAATGGCGGCACGGTACAGCATGTGCTGGTGAAAGACTGTGATATCTTGCGCGCCTGGGGAAACGGGCGTTCGGGAGGGCATTCCGCTTTCAGTATCGTATGCGACGGCTCTTCCGAGGTGTCGGACATCTGCTTTGAGGACATCCGTGTAGAGAACGACATAGAGTACAAGAACATGGAGATTATCCTTACGGAAGGGGAAAGGTATGGCAATGGTAAGATGGGCACTATTCATGGCGTGCACATGAAGAATGTAACTTGGGAAAATATGCTTAAGCCCTTTACAATCGTGGGACATCCCACCCGGTTTGTGGAGAATATCACTTTTACCAACTGCTATGTAGGTGGTAAATTACTGACAGGCCTTGATGTTGCCCAGTTTCAGATTGAGTTTGCGCGTGGTATCAAATTCATTCCGGGCGGAGAGGCCGATCGTTCAAGATATCCCGAGAATAAGGAGTGAACTTGGTATGATGACGACTATCAGACGAATAGGAATAAGCGCTTTGGCAGGCGCGCTGGTTGCTTGCGCCCAAACTCCGGCCGATAATGGGTTGACAAAGTCAGGTTTGAATCCGGCGGCTTTCGAGGTGGAAGTGGAGGGGCGGCGCACGCACCTGTATAGGCTGACCAATGCCTCGGGGGCGGAAGTCTGCATAAGCGACTGGGGTGCTCGAATCCTGTCACTCGTGGTTCCCGGCAAGCAGGGAATCATGTATGATGTGGTGCTGGGATTCGATAGCATAGCCGCTTATTTCCCCAAGGCAAGTGAATTCGGAGCCGTCGTAGGGCGTTATGCCAATCGCATAGGTAAGGGGCGTTGCGTGATAAGTGGGGATACTATCCGGTTGGCGCGGAATGAGGGAAGTCATTGTTTGCATGGCGGCCCGAAGGGTTGGCAACACAAGCTCTTCCAAGGCAAACAAATGGATGCTTCCACCTTGGTGTTGACGCTGTTTTCACCAGATGGAGACATGGGTTTTCCGGGTAACATGCGTGTTGGTGTCACATACAAACTAACCGAAGATAACGTTGTAGCTATCTGTTATGAGGCGACAACAGACAAAGAAACGGTTATCAATATGACGAATCATTCGTACTTCAATCTATCCGGTCATCCTGCGTTAAGCGGAATGGAGCAGGTGCTATTTATAAATGCCGACAAATACACCCCCGTAGACAGGAGCTTATTGCCTACGGGTGAGATCGCTTCGGTGAAGGATACACCTTTCGATTTTAATCAACCCCGGCTTCTTTCAACAGTTGTAAACGACAGTGCGTTAGTTAGCCTGGATAACAACTGGGTATTGAATACGCGGGGCGACCTAACGCAACTTGCGGCAAGTCTGGTATCGCCAGCGTCGGGTATCCGACTAGATGTATATACTACCGAGCCGGGCATACAAGTTTATACAGCCTACATCCGAAGGCCCCTTTTCGGAAAAGGAGGCGTGGCTTTTCACAGGCGCCCGTCGGTCTGCTTGGAGACGCAGCATTTTCCGGATAGTCCTAACCATCCTTCATGGCCTAGTGTCCTACTCAAGCCGGGGCAGACTTATCGAAGCGAATGTCTCTATAAATTCGGTATCCAGGAATAAGGCATCATCACGACCTGGCCCTGGGATGGGTTATAATTAATTTCGTAACTTGGTTCGTACTCATTGGCCGATGACGATAAAAACAAACAAGGATTTTTTACCCATTGGCATGAAGGGTGTGTGACGAACAACGACAAATTTTTCGAACAATTAAATAGGAGTATATCATGAGAAAATTACTGTTTATATGGCTTACGGGTATCTACCTACTCTCGGTTTCTGCAGAAGAAATTACGCGGATGGAACCGGCATTCTGGTGGGTGGGCATGAAAAATCCGGAATTGCAATTGCTTGTTTATGGTGATAATATTGCCACGTCGAGGGTGAATTTGGATTATCCGGGAGTGCGGTTAAAGGACGTTGTAAAGGTTGACAATCCAAATTATCTTTTCTTATATCTTGATATGGATTCGGAAGCGTCTCCGGGAGTAATGGATCTCGTCTTTTCGAATGAAAAAAAATCTTTTACCTATAAATATGAGTTGAAACCTCGCTCAACTTCTAGCGGAGCAATGGGCTTCACGTCTGCGGATGCGATATATCTTATTACGCCGGATCGTTTCGCAAATGGAAACTTATCCAATGACAACCTGGATGACGTGAAGGTCAATCGTTCTAATCCGTACGCACGTCATGGGGGCGATATTGCTGGTATTACAAGGCATTTGGATTATATTTCCGATTTAGGTTTTACCACAGTATGGCTGAATCCTGTATTGGAAAATCGTCAGCCGGGCGGATCTTACCACGGGTATGCTATCACTGATTTTTATAAAGTCGATCCTCGCTTCGGTACGAATGAAGAGTATTGCTCCATGATAGATAAAGCTCACCGGAAAGGGCTGAAAGTGGTGATGGATATGATATTTAATCACTGTGGGAGTGAACATTGGTGGATGAAAGATTTCCCCACATCGGATTGGTTGAATCATCAGGACAGTTTTAAGCAGACTACTCATTTTTTATGGCCCATACTGGATGTTCATGCTCCACAATCTGAAATTGATGCGGCGGTGGATGGATGGTTTGGTCGTGGAATGCCCGATTTGAATCAGCGTAACAAACATTTGGCCACTTATCTTATCCAAAATAGTATTTGGTGGATTGAGTATGCCCGGATTGATGGTATCCGGCAGGATACGCATCCGTATGCTGATTTTGATTTTATGGCACAGTGGTGTAAGGCTGTAGAAATAGAGTATCCTGACTTTAATATTGTGGGTGAAGCATGGTATTCGAGGGTGTTGCCTGTAGCATGGTGGCAGAAGAATTCTAAAATAAGTCCTCGTGAAAGTTATCTGAAAACAGTCATGGATTTCGGGCTTACATTTACCTGCCAGGAGGTGTTTACGGTTGAGCAGAAAGAGAAAAAAGCATTGAATCCGGGTAACTTTGATGGGCTGGGTAAGCTTTACGAGCTTATAGCCCAGGATTTTGTGTATGCTGATATGGATAATATACTGATTTTCCTGGATAACCATGATCTAAGCAGATTCATGAAAAAAGATGAAACGGACTTGCGACGGTATAAACAAGCTTTGGCTTTTTTGTTGACGACGCGCGGAATCCCTCAAATATATTACGGGATGGAGCTACTCATGTCGGGAGAAAAAAAGGAAGGGGATGGC
>DBFJSK010000111.1:0-12509 GCA_048403675.1 Tannerellaceae bacterium
AGGAAAAAGAAAAGGGCGGACAATTCCTGAAGTGAACCCCGAAAATTTTTTGTCTAACTTGCGGGATTCACTTCATTCCTCCGGCGCTTCCCGTTCTGCCGGCTTTTTCGGTTCTACCGGCTGTCGGAACGTTTCCGGTTCCTCTTGTGTGTCGCTTCTACCCGCTGTAAGGCCCCCAGGCGGCGCGGATAATTCAAAAGAATAGCCAGCACACCGGCAGCCCCCAGCAAATAGGGATAGTACAGGTAGCCCATGATCTCGATCGGCGATACGCCCCCCAGGCCGGAAGCCATCAGCAATTGGGCCCCGTACGGAATAATACCCTGCACAAAACAGGAAAAAATATCCAAAATACTCGCACTCCGACGCGGGTCGATGCCGAACCTCCCTGCGATGTCGCGGGCGATAGGGCCGGCCATAATCAAGGCGATCGTATTATTGGCCGTACAGAGATTGGCAAACCCCACCAAGGCAGCGATACTTCCTTCCGCCCCCCGGCGCGACCGGATATGCCGCGTCAGTTTGAGGATAATCCAATCGATGCCGCCATTGTACCGGATCATTTCCAGCATGCCGCCGGCCAGCAAGGTAACGATAATCAGTTCGCCCATGCCGAGAATACCGCTTCCCATCGCCGCGTTCCATCCCCAAAGCGAAAAACTGCCTGTAGCCACGCCCACCAATCCCGAAAGCAGAATGCCGGTAAAAAGAACCACCATCACATGCACACCGGCAATGGCGGTAGCCAACACCACCAGATAAGGAATAACTTTGACCCATTCGATCGCGCCGGACGTATACGGACTGTCGTAGCCGCTGCCGATCAGTATATAGATGGCCCCGGTCAGCAGGGCTACCGGCAGCGCGATACGTATATTTACTTTGAATTTATCGGACATCCGGCACCCCTGGGTACGGGTAGCCACGATGGTGGTATCCGAGATAAACGACAGGTTGTCGCCGAACATGGCGCCGCTCACAACCACCCCCAGCATCAAGGCCACCGGCATGCCGGTTTTGGCGGCGATACCCACGGCGACGGGCGAAAGGGCCACGATCGTTCCCACCGAAGTGCCGACCGACAAGGAGATGAAGCAGGCAGCCACAAAGATACCTGCCGCCAGCAAGTTTTCAGGCAGGAGCGACATGGCTAGGTTCACCGTTGCATCCACCGCACCCATTGATTTGGCGGTTTCGGCAAAAGCCCCCGCCAGGATAAAAATAAGCACCATCAACATGATGTTGCTATTGGCGGCTCCCCGGCAGAATTGTTCGATGCGGTAACTCAGTCGGCCTCCTTTCGAGAGCACGATAGCCACGGCCGAAGCGATCAGGAAAGCTACCGTGATCGGCATCTTGTAGAAATCGCCGGCAATCAAGGAAACAGCCAGGTAGGCCACGAGAAACACACCCAGCGGCAGAAGAGCCCACGGGTTGGGATGATGGGGAAGTACCGGTTCGAGGGGGGCAGGCCCCCCAGCGGGCGTATGTTCGGTATGTCGGGTAGAGTTCATGCTACGTCTTTGTTGGTTGCGCAAAAGAAAAGGGGAAGTCCCGGAAGGGTAAAACGATCAGAACGAGAACCGGAGCGCCACGCGTATCCCTCCTTTTTTAATATTAGGCTGATCCAGATACGTCAAGCGGCGGTAATAATCGATCCGGAGAATCTTCAGAATATTTTCCAGCCCCACGCTTGCCTCCAGATAAGGCGTATGTCCGATAGGCGTCGTGCCGTCCGGCAGTTGGAAAAGCCCCGCATTATTCCCCGTGAGCGGGTTATTCTTATCCGTCAGATGGCCGTAAAAGCCGCTGAAAGAAATCACTTCGCGCAGCCTGAGCCACTTCACACCCGGGACACGGTTCAGTATCCAGCCCTTCAGGTAATAAGTGAAATAAAACGCCACATATTCATCGGAAATAAATTCCATCGCCCGCATCATATTGAACGCCTCGGGCTGAATGGTAACCGACTGGTTGGTATTGGGGAAAATCAACATCGGGAAAGGCACCCGGTTCCACACTTTGCCTCCCTTTACCAGCGCGTCGATATGGCCGAACGACGAAAGCCAGATCCGTTTCTCGGCGCTTACCTCGGTATGGTTGTAATTATACTGGCCGCCCAGCACATTTTTCAATCCCAATTGATGCGACACTTTAAATACCGGCGCATCCTTCGAAAGATTGAATACCGAGTTCTTGCCCGACCGTCCGTTATAAGCTCGTTCGCCCGGCGCAAACCGCAGTTGGGCCCCCAGTTCGGAGGTGGTATAACTCTTGATGTTCGTTAGCGTTCCGTCGGCATTATACCGGTCGTAATGCAGCGTTCCGGCCGCCTCGTTATTCTCGTTGCGCGCCCAGGCCGTTACCGTCAGGCCGTTCAACCATTCCTTTTCATATTGGAACATCGTTTTGCGGATGTACTGCATCTTCGTCACCGGCTCGCCCACTTTCCAGGCCACGAACACATTATCTTTGCTGGTGAACAAAAAGTCCTGTCCGGGCGTAAATACGTCGTATTCCTGGATCACCGACAAATTATTCACCGGACTTTCTCCTTCGTGATACGCTTTCTTGTTGATACTATACGTCAGCTTGGCACTGTATTTCCATTTGCGGTCGTTCACCCCGTAGGCCAGGTAGCCACTGCCGAACCAGTGCGGGCTGAGGTTGGCCGTCGTCATGCCGCCCACCCGCATACGAAATCCTTCCAGGTGATTGGCGCTGAAAGTGGTATTCATCGGGCCGAAATCGAACTTGCTTTTGCTTTTATCGGCCGTTGTCGGGATATAGCCCGAGATCAAGATTTCCGCCGTTTTGATAATCACGTTGAAAGCCGGCACTTTCCGGAGCTGAGCCAGCAAATCGTCGAGCGCATTTTCCTTTTCCTTGAGCGGCACATGGCGATTGTGCACCCAAAAAGTATCCGTCTGGGCCGTCGCTTCGGGCAGGATATGGGTAGAGCCGAGCAACCCGAACACGGAGTCGGCCTGTTGCACGTCGAAACTATATTTATCGAAATTCCTCAGTTGATGCGCATACAATTGTTGCGCTCCTTTTACCAGATAGAAATTTACATAAGTGTTTTCATTGCTCAATACCCAGGTGCTATCCGGCATCCGCTTGAATTCCTGTTCGATCCGCAGCTTGTCCACCCAGTTCAGGTTGATATTGGCGGGCGTGTTGAGCACGAACTTTTTCACTGCATAGTTTCCGTCGAGGGTGATATAAAGCCGTCCGGTGAACCCGTAGCTCTGGCTGTTGACCGGCACGAAAGCCAGATCGACGCATTTGTCGCCGCCCACCATCACCGTGTCCATGATATAATATTTGTAGTAGGTCGTCGCCAGGGTGGAGGAAAGGGGGCTTACGAAGCGGTTGAGCAGGATATTGATGTTGTTGTCGAAGATATTCACTCCCTTGAAAATCTCTTCCAGGTTGGAGGTGATTCCGCCTCCGTCGTCGAGCGTCTTGTCGATTCCCTGCTGGCGCTTGGCCTTGGTGATGGTCTTTTCCGATTTCGGCTGTTTGCGGTAATAGACATCCGAGAGGGTTTCGCGCACCGAAAGCGTCAGGATCGGCTTGCCGTTGAATTCGGAAGTATCGAGGTAGTTCTTGATGAACTTGAATTTTTGCAGGAATTTGTTTTTGTCGAGGTTAGGGTTGAAATCGTCGAGTGACATGCTGAGTTTTTCGTATACTTCCGCCTGGTATTCCGGCTTGGCTTCGATGCGGTTGTCGTTCTTGTGTTCGATCACCTTCTTTATCAGTTCCACCGCCGGATTGTCTTTGCGTGAATATTTTTCCTTTTTAGGTTTCACCACCACCTCGGCTATTTCGAACGAAGTAGGACGGAGCATGACCACCAGCCCGCTGTTCTTCTGGCCGGCTTTCAGGTGAATCGTTTTCGTGTCGTATCCCAGCGAAGCCACGGCCAGCGTGGTTAGCCCCTTGTCGTTTTGCAGCGAAAAGGCTCCGTTATCGTCGGTCATCGTACCGATGGTTGAATTTTCGAAAAGGACGGATACGTAGGAAAGCGGTTCCCCGGTAAGGGAATCTTTCACGATGCCGGAGGCCGACGTGACGCTTTGTGCATGTAAGGCGGATAAGGAGGGCACTGTTCCACACAGCGCCAGGAGTAAGAAAAAGCGAATTAATTTTGTCATATTAATCGTCGTTATTCCTTCGCGGATTATCAGGTGCGCAAAGATACGCCTTTTCGCCGAAGGAAAGAGCCGGGGGCTATTAATAATCATTAATCGACCGTTTTCCCGACCGTGGCGCGGGCGGCGTGTTGCGTGTATGGCGGCTATTTCATTCATTGCGGCGGATTTGCGTTTATAGTCTGTTTAAGTCCGTTTAACCGTCAGGTTTCTGCCAGGGTTTCCGTCGGAAAAAAACTCCGCTTTTCAGAATACCCAGAGAGAAAGAGAGAGAACCGGCGACCGGAGCTATGAGGTATAACAATCCGCACCCTCGTTCGGGTAAAAATGTTGATGATTTTTAAACATCGCCCCATTCACCGCACCACAGCCCTCAGGGAACGCTTCCCCCCCACTCAAACAAAAATCGCCTGATCCGGGATCATCCGGATCAGGCGATGCGTATGTCGTTTCAAATTTTAGCGAAATGTTTACAACCCGCTGAACGCCACATCCTCGAACAAAAGCGAAGGAATACGCCAGCTCGACGACAGGCGGGCATCGTTGCCCGTTTCCCGAAGGCTGTTCCAGAGCGTAATCATATTCCCCGTCACGTTCATTTCCGATACCGGCTTCACCAGCCGCCCGTTCTCGATCAGGAAACCTTCCACGCCGTACGAGAAATCGCCCGTCGTGCTGTTGCAGTTTCCCCCGTTGAAACCCGTCACCAGGATACCTTTCGTGACCGAACCCACCAAGCCGTCCGTGTCCTTTGTGCCCGGCGTAAGCACCAGCAGCGAAGGCGAGGAAATCGTCGGGGCGATGTCCATCTTATGGGCCGAATACGTATCGATATAATACGTCTTTAGGATTCCGTTTTCGAAGACCGGCATCCGGCGGGTAGCTACCCCCTCGTTATCGAAATACCGGGCGCCCGACGCCTTCTGCAGATGCGGCTCGTCGATCAGCGTAAAAGCGGCGGAGCCTACCTGCTGCCCGATCTTATCGAGCAAAAATGAGTTCTTCTGCTGAATAGACGAACCGTACAACGCGCTAATCATCGGCGAGAGCAACTGATCGGAATTCATCGGATCGACCACCATCTGATACTTGCCTGACGCAATCTTTTGCTGGCCCAATTTCCTGAGCGCCCGGCTAAGCGCTTCCCGGCCGATTCCTTTCTTGGGCAATTCCTTGAAATAAAGAGCCGATTCATACCAGTATGATTCCGGCCGCGCATCTCCATCCCCGCGGATGCTCGCGCTGGCCGTCAGGCTGAATGACGAGTTGGCCCCTTCCCCTTCGAAACCGTTGCTGGCGATAAGGTATTTGAAATTCTTTTCGTCGGTATACGAAGCATTGGCCGAGATCAACCGCTCGTCTTTGCCCATCATCTCCTGGCATACCTGCATGGCTGCGGCCACCTTCTCGTCGGGATCGACCGTGTCGAAATCCGGATCGAGCAAACCCAAATCCGGGGCGCCTCCCTTATAATACAGCGAAGCGTCGGGCAGCGTCCGCGCCTTATCTTCGGCCAGATAGCGGGTGGTTGCCACGCTGTTCTGGATAAATTTTTCCAGTTCTTTTTTATCCAGCCGGTTGGTCGAATACGAACCGTAGCGGCCGTCCACAAACAGGTGCAATACCAGCGAGTTTTCCGATGCCTGATGCAACCTGTCCACTTTCATGTCGCGTATTTCGAACGTACTGCTGCTACCGTTGTATATGCCCACGCGCGAGGCCTGGCAACCGTTCTTCAACGCATATTCCATCGCCCAGCGGGCCAGTTTTTTATTTTCGCTTGTAATCATGTCAATTGTCTCCTCCTACTGTCAGTTTGCTAACCAGGGCCGACGGCATGCCGCAGGTCACGGGGCATGATTGCCCGTCTTTACCGCACGTCCACGAACCGTTGTCCATCTTGTAATTATTCCCCACCATCGTAATATCGGCCAGCGCCTTAGGCCCGTTGCCGATGATATTCACATCTTTGATCGGATCGGTCAGTTTCCCGTTTTCGATCAGGTAACCGTCTTTCACGAAGAACGTAAAGTCGCCGGCCCCGATCTGTACCTGGCCGTTGGTGAAGCTGGAAGCGTAAATTCCTTTTTTCACCGAAGCGATAATTTCTTCTTCCGACACATTGCCCGCTTCCATATACGTGGCCCGCATCCGCGGAATCGGTATCTGGCGGAACGATTCGCGCCGTCCGTTGCCCGTCGAAGGAATGCCGTAATGCTTGGCGCTGATCCGGTCGTGCATATAGCTGGTCAGGACGCCCTCTTTTACCAGGTACGTTTTTTGTCCTTCCACCCCTTCGTCGTCGATATTCACCGAGCCGCGGTTGAAAGGAATCGTACCGTCGTCCACCACATTGATATGCTCGTTGCATACTTTCTTGTTCAACTGGTCGGAGAAAATCGACGTATTCTTGCGGTTAAAGTCGGCCTCGAACGCATGGCCGATGGCTTCGTGCAGCAAAATACCCGAACCGCCGGCGCCCATCACCACCGGCATCTCGCCGCCTTTGGGTTTGATGGCGTGGAAAAGGATCGACGTCTTGTCCACCGCTTCGCCGGCTAGTTCTTCAATCAGCTCGTCGCTGAGGAATTCGCGACCCATCCGGAAGGCGCGCGAGGCGAAGGAATTTTCGATTTTTCCGTTGTCTTCCATGATGCACACGGCAGCCATCATTGCCATCGGTCGGTAGTCGTAATACGTCAGTCCTTCCGAATTGCAAAAGAGGATATGAGACGTGGTATCATCCAGCACGGCCATAACCTTATGCACCCGTTTGTCGAGGGCGAAGATACGGTCGTTCAGCTTTTGCAGGTAAGGCATTTTCTCGCTGATGGCAATTTCGTCCCAGGCTGTTTTTACTTGATAGTAATTGTTTTTTACCGACTTCTCCGTCAAATCGGCCGTCGTCTGGCGGCCGGCGCCGTTGGCGATACGCGCCGCCGTGCGGGCGGCTTTCAGCATCTCGTCGAGGGTGATGTTTTCCACATAGGCGTAGCCGGTCTGGTCGCCCGCCAGTACGCGCACGCCCATGCCGAAGTCGATGCTCGACGAGGCCCGGTTGACGGCGCCGTCTTGCAGCCCTACGTTGTTGCGGTAGGTGTGTTCGAAGAAGAGATCGGCATAATCGCCTCCTTTTTCAAGGGCTGCCGACAACACTTTTTTCAGATCGCTTTCACTGACGCCGAAATGATTCCGGGCGTATAAAATACCGGTGGCCTTATCAGGTGCCTGGCCGGTGCATCCTCCTAAAAGGGAGGGTGCGGCTAGACTGCCGAGCATAACCATACCTCCTGTTTTAATAAATTCACGTCTGTTGATAGTCATATTTTTCGTATGTTATTGTTTTCGGGTGCGCGCCCACTCCATCACGCCGGCCGGCGGACGCTGAGCGAGTAATTCCTTTTTCATGAAATCCATGTAGGGAGCCACATGTTCGAAAAAATGTTTGTAGCCGCTGCATAAATAGTTAAGGCCCGGTTCTCCGTCGGCCGTGCAGGCAAAGCGGTTCTTCGGACATTCCCCGTTGCAGGCGAAGAGGTAATCGCAGGCCTTGCATTGGGCGGGCAATTTATCGCGTTTGTCGGTTCCGAACTTTAGCTGGCGGGGGCTGTACATCATCTCCGTCAGGGAATGCGTCCGGATATTGCCCAACTTGTAGGCCGGGAAGACGTAGTGGTCGCAAGCATACACGTCGCCGTTGAACTCCATCACGCCGGCGTGCCCGCAGGTGGGAGCCATCGAGCAAACGCCCGGTTGTTCGCCTACCCAGTTGGCCAGCGTGGCGTCGAAGAGCTGGATGTAATAGGTGCCCACGTCTTCTTTGAGCCATTCGTCGAAGAGAGCGCAGAGGAAACGACCCCATTTCACGGGATCGATCGAGAAGGGGGCGAGCTGGGGAGCTTCCCCCCGGTTGCCCGGGGCCATCGCGGCAGCCGTCGTTTCTTCCGGAGCAGCCAGGCGCGTACCGTCGGTGTGGCGGCCCATCCGCTCCACGATGGGGGCGAATTGAATGTAATGGCAACCTATTTCTTTGAAGAAACGGTAAAATTCGAGGGGATAATCCACATTGTAGTCGTTCACTACCGCCATGGCGTTGTATTCCACACCGTGTTTTTTCAACAGTTCGATGCCTTTCATCACTTTATAGAAAGAGGGGAGGCCCTGGCGGTTGCGCCGGTATTCATCGTGAAATTCCTGAGGGCCGTCGATAGAGACGCCTACCAGAAAATTGTTTTCGCGAAAGAAGCGGCACCAATCGTCTGTCAGCAACGTGCCGTTGGTCTGGATGCAGTTGTCGATGCGGCGGCCGCGGGCGTATTTACGTTGCAACTCCAAGGCTTTTTTATAAAAGCTGAGGGGGCGCATCAGCGTTTCGCCGCCATGCCAGGTGAAGAGCACTTCGGGCATCGTCTGGCATTCCAGGTAGTCGCGGATGAACTTTTCAAGCAATTCGTCGCTGAGGATATGGTTTTTCACCTCGGGGTAGAATTTGCCTTTTTCCAAATAGTAACAGTAGTCGCAAGCCAGGTTGCATACCGAACCTACGGGCTTCAACATCACGTAAACCGGCCGTGCGAACGGCGATATAGAGGGATTATTCATGATACGTCTGACATGCGCCCGGCATGTCTATTCTGTTTTTTAGCTGTAAATTGTTTTACAAAGATAACATTTATCTTTCATGAACAGCCAGCCGGCGTCGTAAATGTACGAATAAATTGCGGGAGAAAGCAAAGCAACCGCAGAAGGGCCGGCATTTCGGAAAATAAGCCGGGGGCGGCCAGACTTCAAAGGCTTGGCAGACTGTTCGGCCCGTCAGCGTAATTTCTTTTTATACCGGTTGTAATCGGCCACAAACCCTTCCCGTATCCAGTTGGCCAGGGCTTGCCGGTTGTCGGAAAGGGTGATGCGTTGCTGGTCGAACCGGTTCTGGATATTGCCCAGTTCCACAAAGACGGAGGCAGGCACGGTTTTTCTCAGCACGTAAAGCCCGCGTGCGCCCACTGTGCCGCTAAAGCCGCGGCCGGGTTGATGGCGGTTGTATTTGTGGGCAAAGGTGGATTTAAGCGTTTTGGCCAGGTGCCGGCTTTCGCTGTTCTTTTCGGAATGATAGAAAAATACGTCCGTCCGGTTGTTTTTGCTCCGGCTGTCTACATGTACGAAGATCGCGCGTTTATACACTTCCTTATCTTGGCGGAAAAGGCGGTTGATCTGATCCGAACGTTGTTGCAGGCGCCGTATCTGGTTGAAGGGGATGGGCTTGCCCATACAGGTTTCCCGTTTACTGTTCGACAGGTAGCGGTCGTCGCGGATGCCGTCTTTGGCGTCCTGGATGATGATGTGTACTTTGGCTCCCCGCATCAGCAATTCGCGGCCCAGGCGCAAAATGATGTCGTAGGCATATTCGTCTTCATGCAATTCCACCTTTCCGATCCGGCCGATCGCTCCCGGATCGGGGCCCCCGTGTCCGCTTACCAGGTAGAACGCGGCCCCTTTCAATTCGGAAGAGACGACGTCGTACGAAGCCAGGCGTTTCCCGAACAGGGGTTCGTAATTTTTGCGTTTGGCCGGGGCGTTTTTAAGCGCGGGCAACGTATATTTTACGCCCATTTTCAGGCTGTTGCCTTTGCCTAATTTGGTGCGGTTGAGGGCAATGAACTGTTTCTCCATCTCCGGCCCGCTGCGATTGAAGCGCTTGAGGAAGAGGGTGACGCCTTCTCCTTTTTTGGGAAAGGCTTTCTCTTGGGCATGTAGCGGCAAACCGCCGCCGGTGAAGGTATAAACGGCCAGTAAAAGGGTGTATAGAATTTTTCGTAGGTACATAACCGGTTTGTTAAGCGGGGGTAAAGATAAGAAAACCTGGCTCTTCGGAAAATAAATCGGTTATAAATCTTTCGCGTGATTCCTCTCGTCTCTCTCTCGGAAACGGCCTTTTACACCCTTGGCGTGCTTTAGAGGCCGGCCGTTATTTTGCGGTAAATGTCGCGGGTGATTTGAATATCATAAGCGGCGTCGTGCAGTAGCGTGGCATCAAGCGGGATGTCGAGGGTGCGCGCTACGGTTTCTTGTTTGAAATCGGGCATATGATGCCGGCGGCTCAGCAGGTATTGGGTAGCCAGTACCATGACGTCGATACTGTTCACCCAGAACCAGGAGTAAAAGTAATTGTCGCCGTTCTGTACGAAAAAGGCTTTGAGGAAGTGGTTGTCGAAAGCGGCGTTGTTGTAGCCGGCCAGGAAGAATTTGTCTTTCCGGTCGTATTTGTCCACATATTTCGAAAGTAATTGCACAAAGGCGCGGTATACGGATTGCATGGGCGGGTAAGCCAGGATTTGCTCGCGGCTGACGTTGCACACCTTGAGGGCTTCTTCGTCGATTTCCGCGCTGGGGTGGGGGGCTACGTTGAAATTGAATTTTTCTTGGCTCACACCGTCTATCACGATTTCACCGCTGATCTGGTGGATGCCGTTGCGCCAATATTTGATACCTGTCGTTTCCATGTCGTAAAAAAGTATTTTCATATTGTTTGTGTTAAGTTTGTACTGTTTCCGGGCTGCCCCTGCATCGCACGTTTGGCATTTGGTTTCCCGGGCCCGGAAGGCAGCCAGCTTGTGCTGATCGGAGCAAAGATAAGCTTTCCCGCCGAAACCGGGAAGGTTTTTCTTTTATAAATTGACGCCAGGCTTGCCGGAGGAAAAACAGGCGAAACCGGTATCCGTCAGACTTCATCCTGCCAGGGCCGAAGGTCGAATTTCAAGCATGACTGCCTATTTTCTCTGCCTTCGATTCCAATTGAAGAAGGTTTTTAGTACTTTTGCCGGCGGACGGAAAAATACGTCTGCTGACATTAAAAAAAGCGTTCTGCTTGTCTGGTGATGGAAGAAGCTGAGAAATTTTCGAAAAGAGACGGAATTTTTCAAAAAGAGACAGAAAGATGTACCCGGCAGTTTTTGCACCCTCGCGTGCAGCGGGTTTTCCTGTCTGGCCGTTTCGGCGCTTTTTCGGGGTCTTTTCCTTATCATGGGGCGGCATAGCAATTCCACGCTTTTAGGTTTTATTTAAAGCTGTCTTCACGGAATTGGAAGATGGGATACTTTCGAAAGATGCAAATACGTCATTCCGATCGCGAACGTTATTTCGCCGAACAAGCCCGTACCACTACGCATTATTATATTCCTTATATCCGCCGGTTTATGCCCGGGTTGCCCGCCGAAGTCCTGGAAGTAGGATGCGGGGAGGGGGGCAATCTGTTGCCCTTTGCCCAGTCGGGTTGTCGGGTGACGGGGGTGGATCTGGATCCTTCACGGATAGAACAGGCCCGTTCTTTTTTTGCCCGGCATACGCAACCGGCTACATTTATAGCCTCCGATATTTTCCAGCTCAAAGCTTTGCAAAACAAATTTTCGTTGATTCTGGTGCATGATGTAATCGAACATATTGGGGATAAGGCCCAATTTTTAGCCGGATTGAAAAAATATCTGGCGCCCGGCGGTTTTATTTTCATCGCTTTTCCGGCTTGGCAAATGCCGTTCGGCGGCCATCAGCAAATCGCCCGGGGCCGGCTTCTTTCCCACCTGCCTTTTGTTCATTTACTTCCGGCTTTCTTTTACCGGAAAGTAATGGAGTGCTCGGGAGAAGAAAAAAGCACGGTAAGGGAATTATTACAGATCAAACAAACGAAGTGCACCATCGAACGTTTCCGTCGCGTGGCGCGCGAAACGGGATACCGCATTATCGACCAGCAATTGTATTTCATCAATCCGCACTACGAAGTGAAATTCGGCCTCCGGCCCCGTAAGCTGAATAAACTCGTTGCATCGCTTCCTTATATTAGAAATTACCTCAGTACCAGTTGCTTTTATCTGATCGAACCGGAACCGGCCGCCCAGTAGTATGTGCCGGTTTCTTCTCAGAGGGGCATAGAAGTTTCTAAACCCACAGGAAGAAAGATTCGTCAACTATTTGTAGCCTTTTTATGCTTTCGCAGGTACCTGAGAAAAAGTTGTCGGCCAGCCCCACAAAGTAACTTTTGGGAATCGATGTCGCTTTTCGGAATAAATAAAAAAAAGGGAGAGCCGCTTCCGTTTTCGTTTTTTCAGCCTGTAGTCAGCGTTTGCCGAAATGTCAAATTGCTAAATTAACTTTTTCTGGCGGCCTTGTACGGACAGAAATACGACCTGTTTTCCGTTGCAGGCCTGTAGAAGAAGCGCGTGTTTGACAAAGTGTAGGGCCTGCTCAGGAAAATCCCGCCGAATATCTTTTAGTATTCTGTTTTTTTGCTCATATAGCAGCTATTTCGTTTTTCATCCAAACTTTATGATAAGAGAAAACAGATTGGCTCTTGCCCTT
>DBFJSK010000112.1:0-4038 GCA_048403675.1 Tannerellaceae bacterium
AACTGTAACGGTTATTTAGGACTAGTCAGTAAGTCGGGGCTGGGGGGGAGGATGCGATTGGAATTTGTTTTGTTTGAGGGAGGCGCGGGGGGAGCGGCCTGTCCGCCGATTTTTCGTTCGACGGTTTCGGAGCGCAGTTTTTTATCTATCCATTTAAATTCCTTACCTTTGTTATTCGAATAAAAAGAGTGTGTATATGTCATCGATTCTTATTATAGAAGACGACCTGACTTTTTCGCTTATGCTGACTACCTGGCTGGGCAAAAAAGGATTTCGCGTAACTACCGCCGCTTCGGTTACCGAAGGACGTCGCCGCGTAGCCGGCGCAGAGTATGATTTGGTAATTTCCGATCTACGCTTGCCGGATGGCGACGGCATCGATCTGCTGAAATGGCTGAAAGATCAGTACCCTTCTATACCGTTGATTATGATGACCAGCTACGCCGAGATCCAGACAGCCGTACAAGCTATCAAGCTGGGAGCGGCCGATTATATTGCCAAGCCGCTCAATCCGGAAGATCTGCTTTCCAAAATACGGGAGATCGTAAAAGCCCCCCCCACAATAAAAGGTATATCCCGGAAAGAGCAGGAAACGCTTCCGACGGCGCCCTCTAAAAATACACCCGCTCCGGCCGCTTCCCGCCCGGCCGCCGAATTGTATATGGAAGGACAGAGCCAGGCGGCGCGCCAGCTATACGACCATGTGCGGCTGGTGGCCCCCACCGATATGTCGGTACTCGTCACCGGCGCCAGCGGTACCGGCAAGGAATACATCGCCCGGCGCATTCATGAACAAAGCAATCGTGGGGCCGCTCCCTTTGTGGCCGTTGATTGCGGAGCCATTCCGAAGGAACTGGCCGCTTCGGAATTTTTCGGACACGTGAAAGGTTCATTTACCGGAGCGATAGAAAATAAGGTCGGGGCGTTTACGGCTGCCGACGGAGGAACCATTTTCCTCGATGAGATCGGCAATTTATCGTATGAAGTGCAGGTACAACTTTTACGCGCCTTGCAGGAAAGGCGTATCAAACCAGTAGGCAGCAACCGGGAGATCCCCATCAATGTACGCGTGGTGTCGGCTACCAACGAGAATTTGCGGATGGCTATCGAAAAAGGGGAGTTTCGCGAAGACCTTTACCACCGGATCAACGAATTTACCATCCGCATACCCGATCTGAAGGAGCGCAAAGAAGACCTGCTGCTCTTCGCCAATCATTTTCTGGATCTGGCTAATAGCGAGTTGAATAAAGATATTATCGGATTCGACAGCGAAACGATCGCTTTATTCCGTTCGTACGCTTGGCCGGGCAACCTTCGCCAGATGAAGAACGTAGTGAAATACGCCACCTTGCTGGCTACCGGACGGTATATCACTTGCCGGGAGCTGCCTGAAGAACTTACCGATACTGCCCGGAGTTCGGCTTTTACTCCGCTCAAAGATGAAACGCACGAACGGGAATTGATTCTGAAAGCATTGCAGGAGGCGGGAAACAACAAAACCCGCGCTGCCCAATTGCTGGGAATCGACCGGAAAACGCTTTATAATAAGTTGAAAATTTACCGTTTGGATTGACTATATGATAGATTGTTGACGTTTTTTTTGTTTATTCCGTCATCTTTATATTTTTTTAGGTTTTCTCGTCTCTTCTTCTTTTTCCTAAAAAGATCTGATTTTCAATCTTTATCAGGGAAAAGAAAAACCTCCCCCATTGGTTTAAACTTTGTTAAAAGGATACTTGTATTCATCACTTTTTTAAAGGTAATAGAAGAAAAGCCATATCTTTGTAGTTAGAATATTCAACTAAATGATTACCTAATACAATTTCAGGCATGAAGAGTTTACTTAAATCCCCTTTCAGTTATGCAGCCATAGCATTTAGCTTTATGTTGGCTGCATGTACGACGGATTTGTATGAACCGACCGACGAGCCGACTCCTCCAGATCCGGGACAGACCGAAAACCTTCCTAAAGATTTTACTTGGTCTTTGAACAACGACACCGAACTCACCGTGAACATCGAGGGGCTGGGTGATGAAAAGTATATTGTTGAAGCTTACGTGGGCAACCCGGCTATCGACGCCAATGCGCTTTTGATTGCAGGTTCGCAGCAGAAAGTAAACAATAAGATTGCTTATAAACGCACCATCACGATCCCCGACGGCGTGCAAACGCTTTACCTCCGGGTTACCGATAACCGGCAGCGGGTGAGCGTATACGGGTTTGATGTGAAGAAAGTCAATATGGTATGTACCATCGGCGGTAGCGGCGTGCAGACGAAAAGCGCTGCCCTTGAAATGCGCGCGATGAAGGCGGAGATTCCGGAAGTGGATTATTCGTATGCCGGTAAGGACTATATCGTGCTTTCCGGAAATAAGGATGTTAATTTGCAAACCGGTAAGGTATATCTGATTCCCGACGGACAGACTTTCAGCGGAGCCGCGGAACTGCCCCGGGAAGGAAATGCCAGCGTATATGTAGAAGGCACATGGCAGGTGACCAATACTATTCAGTGTGAAACGGCCACTTTCATTTATGTATTGGACGGCGGTAAAATGGAAGCGCGCAGTAGCAAAGCCGACATTTCATTGATCGGTACAGCACGTATCGCCATTCAAAAAGGCGGCAAGTTCGGTGGAGATAAGCATCCTTTCAACGGGATTTATCTGACGAATCAGACCTCGGTGGTGAACGCCGGCGATATGGAAGTGAAGGTTATCAGAATGGATTCGAACGGAAGCGTGTATAATGCGGGTGATTTGGAAACCGAGGACTTGATTACGAATAATGCCGGCAACCATATCGTGAACGTGCGCGAGTTCGAAGCGAAGCACGTGTCGATGACAAATGGCGTGATAGATAATTACTGTAAGTTCGAATCGGATAAACTGGAAGTGGTGGCCAACGGCGTGATTAACGTGGCACCGGCCGGTTATATGGATGTGGAGCATCTGATTGCACAAGGTCTGACCTTGTTTATGGATGCCAAATCGATGTGGGAAGGCGATAAAGCCCAGTTCAAGGGACAACGCAGTTTTGTTCGAGGCAGTTCTACCGATTACGCTTTGTTTAAAGTAGATAATGTAGACGTGCAGAAAAACAGCGGAATCGTACTTGAATATTCGGGTATGTTGAATATTGATGCCGATCATCATACGAAGAACGGTAATTATAATTGGGATCAGTGGTTTACGCAAACGCGCGAAGTAGCTTTTTCCGAAGGTCAGGGCTTTGTGGAAATCGACGAGAGTGATTGCAACGGCAATGGCGGCAATCATAACCCGGGAACCGATCCGGAAGATCCCGATGGCGATATTACGGAACATAATACCCTGCCGTACACGTATCTGTTTGAAGATAACTGGCCGCAGAAGGGCGATTACGATATGAATGATATTGTGATGTCGGTAGAATTGAGCAATACGACATCGGCCGACGGAAAAGTAAAGGCGGTGGATATTACGGCTAAATTGTATGCCGTAGGCGCTACGAAGAAATTGGCTGTCGCTTTCCAGTTGGATGGCATTCCTCAAAGTGCGGTAGGCGAAGCCGAACCGAATCAGCAATATGCGGTGGTACGTCTGTTCGACGATGCCCATGCGGAATTGGGTAGTGCGCCGGGCGCAGCTATCAATACGTTTACGTATGATAAGGGCCGGATCAAAGAGATCCGTAAACATATTGAATTCGCAACGCCGCTGGATAAGGGTGTAACGTTCGGTAACTTTAATCTCTTCATTGTATGGGGCGGTATGGAAGCCAGTCCGCGCAATGAGATCCATATTCCCGGTTTCCGCGGTACGAATAAAGCGGCGACGAATCCGGCTAGTTCTGCTACATATATCTCTACTTCCGACGGATGGATGTGGGGGTTGGCCGTTCCGTTGACCGATTTCGGCAGTTTCCCTAAAGAGAGCGTCTATATCAGTGAAGCATATACAGGTTTCGAGGCTTGGACGAAGGGGGCAGGTACGCCTGTGTGGTATTTGAACCCGGTGGAAGGAAAGACGATTATAACAGTAGATGCGCCGGAAGAGGAA
>DBFJSK010000113.1:0-16644 GCA_048403675.1 Tannerellaceae bacterium
CCGGCATGCGGAAGACATTTTTCGATAATCTCCTGTGCAACTTGTTGATGCTCGTGCTTGGCACTCTCCACCAGCGTTACCGCCTGGCTGAGGATCGTTATATTTCCTTTCAAAATACCTTCCACAAACTCCGCCGGCGTATATTGTTTCCGCTGCACACGTTTTTTCAGATAAGGATTGACGATGGGCACGTCGGCAATACCCTTATTTACCTTCAATCCTTTGTAAGAGTCGTCATTTTCGGGATGTTCCATTTTTCTATCTTATTTATAGGCCGTCACCTTAATCAGCCGTACCGGGCCGCTAGGATCGTTGCACACCACATTAATCAAAGTTTCCAATTTCGTTTTAATCTCTTTCGGGCGAACCGACACCTTGAAGACAGCCGTCGCTCCCGGTTTCAATTCCTTCTTGCCCCCCGATATATCGATGCGCTCGTCGTCGGAAGTCACGCTATAAATCGATAAAGGCGACTTACCCGTGTTCGTAATTTCGAAAGTCCCCGTCACCTTGCCGCCGATCAGCGGAATGATACTGCCTTTTTCCGGCAATTTGCCGAATTCCAGCAACGTACCCGACAATTCGGCCACCGGCGCTTCCGCTTTCTCGGAAGCCGACAATTTGCTGAAATTATCGATGATATTCGCCGCCAGATGAAGCTTGCCCGTCGTCTCCTTCTGGCCGGTCGGCACGATCGTCAGCGGAATAGCCGTCGATACGCGTCCTTTCCGGCGAGCCGCCTTCGCATCCATCAACAAAAAGATTTCCCCCGTTTGTCCGGGCAATAGGGTATCGGGATGCACTTCCACTGTCAGGAAATGCGGCAACTTGCCCACCTCGATGCGGATCGACGTTTTTCCTTCGTTGCGGATACTTATCTTTTCGCCCAACGTTTCGTCGGGCCGGATGCTGCTATACAAAATCGTTTTCGTATGCAGTTTCAGATCGCCGATCGAATACGGATAAGTAAAAGGAGGGGTAGTGGGTTTAGGCGTTACGTTGCCTTTGATAGCCAACGAATAACTGCCTTTATGCCCGTTGCTGAATATCGAAATCGTTTTATAAAACGGGCCCGGGCGTCCTTTCGGATTATACGTCACCTTCACTTCGCCGCTCTGACCGGGCGCGATCGGAGCTTTTGTCCACTCCGGCTGCGTACACCCGCAGGAAGCCGTTACGCGGTTAATAACCAGCGGGCCGCTGCCCGCATTCCGCACGGTGAACGTATGGCTGGCCAGCCCGTCGGCTTCCGCTATCGTTCCGAAGTTGAAAGTAAGCTCGTCCGTCTTTAGTTGTGCGCCGGTTTGCGCCTGCACGGCGGCGAGCCACCCGATACCGAGAAGTATAAAAACAAATGATTTGAGATTCAGCATGCCCTCTTACTTGTTTGATCGATTTTCTATTTTACGTTGCCGACAATAGTCATCACATAATTGCCTGTTTTCCCGTTACTGTACACAGCGACCGTTTTGGTAAACTGGCCCGGACGACCTGCCGGATCGAATGTCACCGTCAATTCGCCCGTTTTCCCCGGTGCGATCGGTTCGCGCGTCCATTCCGGCGTAGTGCATCCGCAAGAAGCAATAACCCGGGTAATCACCAAAGGCGCATCTCCTTCATTCTTAATCAGGAACGTATGCGATACTTTCCCGTCGGCTTCTTTGATTTCTCCGAAATCATACACCGCTTCGGGCGTAGAAATAATGGCTTTTTTTTGAGCGGAAGCCATTCCTGTTGCCAATAAAATGGCCATGAAAATAAAAAGAACCTGTTTCATATTACTTTTCTGTTTTGTTTCTTTATTCGAATTACAAATATACTAATTCCTCTTCACCCGTTGTCGCCCGGTAATGAATAATTAACAGAAGAGGGCGACCCGCCCGATAGCCGGCCGCCCCCGCCTTTATTCCACCCGGAGCCGGTAACCTTCCGTATGCGAAACAAATTCGGGCGCATACAAACACTGTATCGTGCAAATGCCGCCCGCATAGTCTCCTTCCCGGGTGACGTATACCGGATATTCCCATACGAATGTGCCCACCGGCAAGCGGTTGATAAAGAAGTTCTCCGACACATCTTCCGGCGAACGGTAATACCATACGCCGTCCTGATATTCGCTTTCCGATAATTGCGTAGCCGGTTCGAAACAACCCGCCCGCAAATCTTTCAGGTACACATACTCCATCTCCCGGTCGGCGCGTACCGTCAGCCGCACGGTCACCTTGTCGCCCACCCGGAGCGGCCGGTCTGTTGTTACCGGCACCAGATGCAAGCCGTCGGCGCCGTTCGTTTCGATAAACAATTTCTTTTCCACATTCAAAGTGGCGTTCTTACTGCCCGTCACCTGGGTGATCGGTTGGAAAAATTGGGTATATACCGCTCCCCAAGCCGGATTCTTGCCCTCTTTACTGAGGGTAAGCCGGTCGTAAGCCGGCGTAATCGCCGCTTGCTCTACCACGCGGCGGATATACCCCGTCCCCGCTTCGCCTTCGGCCGTACTGAAATGCTGTTTTCCCCATGCTACCTGGCACGTATCGGCCTTACTCAACCAATCGCTGCCTGTCAGCAACAACGCATAGATGGCATCCACCGTAGCCGGAACCGATTCCCAACGTTGGGTTTGTTTCTGATTCAGCAACCATTGTTTCATCCGGTCGGTCGTGTCGGTATCCGGCGCCAGGGTATGGAAAACCGACATCAGCAAGCAATGAGTGGCAATCGGCGACGTCCAATAATCAGTTCCCCTTCGGTTGTTGGCCCAATACATGCCTTTGTCCGGCGTATAGGTTGCCGTTTTTTGCAACCAGGCCAAAATTTCAGTCGCCACCTGCTGCTTCCCGTTGCGGTACATCAACAACGCAATCTCTCCTTTGCCGAGCAACGTCTGATCGGCCCAGTTCTTTTCTGCCAGCGTGGTATAAAAACGAATAGCCTCGCGAGCGTCTCCCCTTTCCGGGATGTCCCGGTAAGCGCTCCGGACAAACAGATAATCTACCTGCCAGGGCGTTAAGGCCGGGTTTTTCGGCGCCGGCTGCTGTTTCTGTAGCGCATCATAATCGGCTTTGATCCGGCCGTCGAGGAAGTTCAGCGCTTTGATCTGCATCTCTTTTTCTTCCTGACCGTATTCCACGGCGTTCAATTCCACCAACCGGGCCATCCCTTTCAAAATGGCAGAGGTAATAGACGGGCTGGCCGGGAATCCTTTAAACCAGCTCCATCCCCCTTCGGCAGTCTGTTGCTGAATCAATTGTTGCAAAGCCGCCGTTCGCAGCGCCTGCGCCCGATTGCTGTCGAACAATAAGGAAAGCCTTTCCCTCTGTTCCGTCTCGGTCGTGGCAGCCAGCACCCACGGCGTTTCTTCCAGCAAGATCGCTTTCAATTGGGCATTTTTTTGCAGGTTGGACAGGAGCGTAGACGCATCCCCGCCCTGAGCCGTCCATTGGTTAATAATCTGGCGGATGCGGGGATGGTCGGCGACGATCGCCCTCGCCAGCGTATTGCTGTAATAAGCCGCAAACCACGATAAGATCGTGGGATGATCGGGTTGCGTCAGGGTCGGCAATGCCTGCACGGCATACCATACCGGATCGGCGCTCAGTTCCAGCGTCAACCGGAACGGCCGGCTCGCTTTCGGTTGTGCGAGCTTTATCACCGTTTCGCCGGGCTTCATCAGGTAGAAAGGTCTACTTTCGGTCAGGAACAATTCGTCGGATAACACGGGGATGAGCTGCTGCTCGCCGTCGCTGCCCCGGTCGGATTCGGCCACGATCCGGCATCCGATCAAGCTGATGCCGGAAGGCACGGTAACCTTCCAACTCAGCGTAAGGGTGCTGTCGGCTGCCAAAGTAAACGGTTTCTGGGATTTAGTGAGGCAAACTACCGGTTCGTCCGTTTCCGGGTTGAACAATTCCAACCGGGCCCGGCCTTCGGCTACGTGGCCGGTCTGGTTGATAACCTGGGTGGCAATGGTCACTTCGTCGCCCACTCGCAAGAAACGGGGCAGGTTCGGCAAGACCATAAAAGGCTTGCTGGCTATCGCCTGGCCGCTCCAATAGCCGTAATCCAGCCCTTTGGTTTGGGCCAACAGTTGCAATTTCCAGGTGGTATTACTTTCCGGAAGCGTAAAACTGAAGGCCACGTTGCCGGTGGAATCGGTCGTCAATACCGGATAGAAGAAGGCGGTTTCCGCGAAATTTTCCCGGATAACCGGCGGTTGCATCCCCTCAGGCGTCGCAGCGGGAGCCGTGTCGCTGTGGGCAGCGGATTCTTCGGCGTTGATTTCTACCCTGTTTTCCGCCAATCCGGTTGTGGCGGCATCTTCCGTCACTTTCATTTTTCCGGCTGCCCGCGCATACACGGCGCTTTCCATCAACGGCATCGGTGCATTATACAAACGGTATCTTCCTTGCAATAATCCTTGCCAGTTCAGCCGGTCGTACTGATACGCGGGTACTGTCAACAGCTTCAGATCGGCCGATTCTTGCAAGTATTCCGAAAGGAAAGCCGTGCCGGCATTGAACCGCGGCGCCTGCAAGTAAAGCGAGATCACTGGATGGAAACTCCATTGGAAAGGCATCAACTGGTCGAGCGACTGGTCGTACATACTGGCCAGCACTTCGGCTTTGACGCCCACCGAATCGGCATTCAGGATGCGGAATTTCCAAGTTTCTTTGCTGCCCGGCAGCAGCCGGTCGCGGAAAGTCTCCGTCCGGATTGTCAACTGGCGGTCGGGCTGCCGGCGGTAAACGGGCAGTTGGGTGATGTAGAGCTGACCGTCTTTGACGAAGGTAAACGATACCACGAAGCCTTCTCCGTCGGCCTGGGTGAAGGGCAGGCGGAAACGCCGGTTTTCGTCGCTCATCCGGATAATTTTCCGGCTCACGGGGACAGATGCCGTCGCCCATCCCGCCGCAGGCTGGTCGCTGCGGTAAATTTCATACAAGATGTAAGCGTCTTTGTCGGAGGTGCCGAACACAAATTCGGCCTCTTCACCTGGCAAACATTGCGTTTTTTCGGGCAACAGCCAGGTATGGCTGAATACGGGGGGCCGTTTATCGTCGGGGCTGTACAGAACAAACTCTCCTTCGGCCGTTACCTGGCGGCCCTGTGTATCGGAGGCTTTCACCGTCAAGGCATAGCGTCCGGAAGGCAGGCTGCGCAGAAGAGCCGGGGCCAACGGTTCGCCGGAGGTGAAAGTACCTGTATTTTGATATAAACTATCGGTTTTTCCGCTGAGGATATAGGTACCGCTGACCGTCACTTTTTCTCCGTTCAAGGTATACGCCCGGACTACGGCTTGCGCACTGTCTTTATTCATTTGCGGTTGCACGTCGATGGCGAGCCACAGACCGGCTTCTCCTGCCTCGAAACTGTAGCGGGCTTCTTCCGTTTCCCCTTTGCCGTCGGTCAGGGTAGCGATCACTTCATAACGCTGGTAAGCCAGCCGGCCGTAGGCATAATCGGTCTTCTGGGGCGTAAAAGCAAGCGTGAATTCCCCTTGGTTATTGACCGTGGCCGTTCCTTCGGCTACCTGTTCTTCGGGGGCCGAGGGAAGGTAACCGCGTAGCCAGAGGGGGCGTCGGATGACGCGCCAGTTTACCTGTCCGGTCTGCAAGGCGACGCCCGAATAAGTTTCGGCTTTTCCTTCTATTGTCAGCCTACGGCCGAAGGCTACCTCCTGTTTCAAGGGAAGGATCGTTACTTGGAAAGTGGGGCGTTTGTATTCTTCTACCCGGATAGAGGCGAAGGCCTTTTCAGCCTGGAGGGTGAAGGTGCCCCCCAGTGCTTGCTGAGGCAGGGTGAACTCTCCGTGGAAAGAACCGAAATCGTTGGTGGTAAAGCTCTTCCGGCCGATTTCTTTCCCATTCGCATCCCGCAGTTCCACCTGTATGGTCCGTCCGGCTACCACTTCGGGTTGTTCGAGCGATTTTTTATAAGCGATGCCTTTGAAAAAAAGCGTTTGTCCGGGCCGGTAAATTCCCCGGTCGGTAAAGAGCGAAAGGGAAACCGGATCAGTTGCCTGCGGTTGGTAATCGCCCGAAGGGTATATTTGCGTGAAAAGGGAGAACCTGTCGTTGTCGCGCACCGGCCGTATGACGTCGATCGATTGGTCGGCCGGCAAGGTAACGAGTCCTTCCCGGTCGGTCTTGAGTTGACCGAGCAAGACCGGATTGCCTTGCGTGTCGGTGCGATAATACAGTACGGACGTGCCTTCCGAGGGTTTGCCCGATTCGTAATCGGTGACGAACACTTCCACCTTTTTGCCCGTCAGGTTGCGTACCATCGCCGCCAGCCGGCTCACGCTGACCCGGCCGCTGACCGAGACGGTTTTCCCCGGAGCGGACAGCTCGTACTCATATAAGCCTAGCCCGGGCGCTGTCACCGTGAGGGTGGTATCTTCCTGGGTATAGTTGTTTTCGAGAGGAAGCGTATAGTTTTTTTCCATAATCAGTTTCCCTCTCATCGATTTGTCTTTTGTGTAAAAACGTTTCCAGGCTGTTTCGGGCGTACGTTGGCTTTCGTAGATGCGAAGCGTGAGTTGAGGCGTATGGACATATTTCAACCGGAACGACAGGTTTTTGTCCGGATAAGCGTTATGACCCGTTTCCACGCTTAGCGAGGGTTGTTGCATCAGCGCGAGCTGGTTGCGCAGTTCGTTCGTACGGGGGTAATCCGGGTACCGGGCGATAGCGGTCTGGCAAAGCTGGTAAATCGCGCTTTTTATCGAGTCCTGCCGGGCATCGTCGCCTTGGTAAAGCTGTCCTTGCAACAGGTTCAGCCGGGCAATTTGGATGTCGATCGAAAAAGGCTCGGAGGCGTACCTGTTCAGCAAACTGTCGAGCGACGCCTGGTAAGCTGCCGCGCCGTCGCGCCGTTCGGCATAGGTGAAACGCAGGTAATCCAGCTCGTCGAGCACCAGCGCTTTGGGATCGGGCTGCGTCCGGCGGAAAGCCAGCAGGGCTTGGTACCAGGTGTCGGATGGCTGGATGTCGATGGCGCGGAAGGCCAGGAAATCGAAGAGAGTGGGGCGAAGGGTTTCCGAATCTTTCCCCGGGGTAAGAAGGGCCGCATACTGGCTTATCGGCGTTTGTTGCAAAAGGGGGGCCGGCCGGAGCGAGGCCGTGAGTTCTTCCCGCACCTTATTGTTGAAAAGGTTGGACGTCCATTCGCGCAGGTCGGAGGGGATATAGCCTTCGAGCGGCGTGCGTTGATTGATTGTCCATTGGTTTTGCAGGTAATAGGTCTGGTACATTTCGGCTGTCATGGAGTGCAGCAAGGCCACTGAGGCGGTGTCGGGACAGGTGGCCGTATAGGCTTCCACTTCTTTGATCCACTGCGGAAATGTATCGTCGTTTTTTTCTTTCTGGGCTTTCAGCCGCGAGATGAGGGCGCGGATCAGCTCGGGGGTGTTTTGGCTGCGGATGGCGCCGGCCAGGTCGGGCAAATTGCCGGAAGGCCGCGTGGCGCCGGCCAGGAAATAGATTGCCGTCAGGCCGCAAGCGACCAGGGCGAATACAACAAATGCTCTTATCTTCATATCTTTCGATTTTAAGGATTCAACAAAAAACCTTTGTGATATAGATACAAAGAAAGAGCAAAAAGTTGTAAATCGGGCGTTAATGTTTATTTTTTACGCACGTAAGTGAGGAACGTGTAGGGATAAGGATTTTTTTCGTCGGCCGGAAATTCCTGGCGTTCAGCTTCTTCCCACAGATCCCAGTTTACAACGGGGAAAAAGGTGTCGGCGTCTTTAAATTCATGGTGTATACGGGTGAGGTACATTTTATCGGCAATGCGCAGGGCCTGACGGTAAACCAAAGCGCCTCCGATGACGTAAATCTCGTCTTCTTTCTCGCAAAGATCGAGTGCGGTTCCCATCGATTCGCAGGCGAAACTGTCCATGAAAACGGCTTCGGGCAGCGTGGTGAGCACCACGTTTTTGCGGTTGGGTAAAGGCTTGGGCAGCGATTCGAAAGTTTTACGGCCCATAATCACGGCATGCCCGGTGGTGAGTTCCTTGAAACGTTTCATGTCGGCAGGCATAGAACAAAGCAACTGCTGGTTTTTCCCGATCGCGTTGTTGTCGGCGATAGCTGCGATAATTGATAGTGTACTCATAAACTTATCGATTTTATAAATTATTAAACGATTTTCATTTTTATCATTTAGCTGAATGGCGCCTGCAAAAGCGTCTTATACAGCCACCGTACCCGGGATATGCGGGTAAGGATCGTAACCGGTCAATTGGAAATCTTCGTACCGGAATCCGAACAGGTCTTTTACGTCGGGATTCAATTCCATTCGGGGCAGCGAACGCGGCTGCCGGGTCAGTTGCAGGCGCACCTGGTCGAGGTGGTTGGTGTAAATATGGGCGTCGCCCAGGGTATGCACGAAGTCGCCGGCTTCCAATCCGGTTACCTGCGCTACCATTTGCAACAGGAGGGCGTAGGAAGCGATGTTGAAAGGCACGCCCAGAAAAATATCCGCACTGCGTTGGTATAGTTGAAGGCTCAATCGGCCGCCGGCTACGTAAAATTGGAAAAAAGCGTGGCAGGGGGGCAGGTGCATCGCCTCCAGATCGGCCACATTCCAGGCGCTGACGATGATCCGGCGCGAATCCGGATTGTGCCGGATGGTTTCCACCGCTTCGGCCAACTGGTCGATCGAGCCGCCTTTATAATCGGGCCACGACCGCCACTGTTTGCCGTAAATGGGGCCCAGGTCGCCGTCGGGGCCGGCCCATTCGTTCCAGATGCGCACGCCGTGATCCTGGAGGTATTTTACGTTCGTATCTCCTTTGAGGAACCATAATAATTCGTATATGATCGACTTCAAATGCAGTTTTTTGGTCGTTAACAGCGGAAATCCTTCCGCCAGGTTGAACCGCATCTGGTGTCCGAAAATGCTTTGTGTACCCGTGCCGGTACGATCTTCCTTCCCGATGCCCTCGGCCAAAACGCGGTCGAGCAAGTGCAAATATTGTTTCATTTTGCTGTTTATAGTAGAATGCAAATGTACGAAAGGGTTTCGTATAAAACAACAACCATTATTTGTTTATGTCCGCCGGAAAGCTGTATATTTGTCAGCATTTGCGTAAAACTCTATAAAAAATGTTGGAAATGAGAAAACTATGTATGGCCGCGCTGGCTGTCTGCATTTTGGCGGCCTGCGGGGGGAAAGAGGAGGAAACCACCCTTTCCGGATTGAAAAAATCGGATTTTGTAAGCGAAGTCGAGGGAAAGCCGACCGCCCTTTATGTGTTGAAAAATAAGGCGGGTGCCGAAGCTACCGTTACGAACTGGGGCGGGCGCCTGGTTTCGGTGATGGTGCCCGATAAGCAGGGGAAGATGACGGACGTGGTGTTGGGCTACGACCGGATTGCCGATTATCTGGCCTCCGACGGGAACTTCGGCGCGCTGATCGGCCGCTATGGCAACCGCATCAAACAAGGGCAGTTTACATTGGACAGCGTAACTTACGAACTGCCGCACAACGACAACGGCCATTGCCTGCACGGGGGGCCGCTCGGTTATCATGCCCGGATGTGGGACGCTACTCAGCCGGATGCCCAAACGGTGGTATTGACGCGGCTTTCCGCCGATGGGGAAGACGGATTTCCCGGCAATCTGAATATGAAGGTAACGTATACGCTTACCGACGACAATGCGGTGGCTATCCGCTACGAGGCCACGACCGACAAACCGACGGTGGTAAATCTGACCAACCATAGCTATTTCAACCTTTCGGGCGTGCCGGGCTCCGACGTGCTCGATCAGGTAGTGATGATTAATGCCGACCGGTATACGCCGGTGGATAGCTTGCTGATACCTACTTCGGCCCTGGATTCGGTAGCGGGTACGCCGCTCGATTTCCGTCAGCCCACCGCTATCGGCGCCCGGATCAACGAGCCGTTCGGCCAGTTGGTGAAGGGACGCGGGTACGATTTGAACTGGGTGCTGAATACCGGAGGCGATGTGCATGCTTTGGCGGCCAAAGCCTATAGCCCCGTCAGCGGGATCGCGTTGGAGGTGTATACCAACGAACCGGGTATCCAGTTTTATACGGGCAATTTCCTGACGGGTCAGGATAAAGGGAAGCATGGCGTGGTTTATCCTCATCGCGGCGCTTTCTGTCTGGAAACGCAGCATTATCCTGATAGTCCGAACATTTCGGCTTTCCCCAGCGTGGTGCTTCGGCCGGGCGAAAAATACGTCAGCCAGTGTATCTATAAGTTTACGGTGGAATAAGTTTTTTGCAAGCCGCCGGCATTTGCGTTCGACGGATTTGTTTTTTTCATTCGACAATTGTGCTTTTTGCTTTCGACGATTGTTTTTTATGCTTTCGACAATTGTCGAATGAAAGCCGGATCGGCTTTTCGTTCGAATGCTTGCCCGGTCGGTCGGTTTTTCCTGGTGGAAATCGGCCGACCGGGTTTTTGTTTGGGCGATTTTCACTATCTTTGTCCCCAATAAAACAAAGATAGGCTGCACCTCGACAGAATCAAATGCTGTTTGCTTCTGTGCTCGGTTTGCACTATCTTTGCTGGGAATAAGCAGAGAGCCGGATACGGGGTCGCGGTTATCTTGCTGTAAAGGTTTTGTAAACGAGAAGCGTTTAAGATATTATCTTCTGAACTGAAAATCGCCAATTATTAATCGGACGGAGATAATAGACAACTAGACGCTCACCCTTGTTATATATACGATCGATGTATAATAGGGCGTGGGCTGTTGTTTATTATTTGTCCGATGGGTGTTTGGCGATGCCTCAGTTCAGAATAATAGATTAACAGTTCCCACGCTTCCTTTATCTGTAACGCGCGGCAAAGGGGAAACGGGCGGCGGCAAATGCGTATCGCATCTATGAGAATAACCGACGAACAAAAGGCGGCTATAAGCCGTATCCTGATTGATGTGGTCACCGAAACGGGGGCAGGTGCGCGTCTGACTGAAGGGCGCCACTACCTGAGGCTGAAGGAAGAAATCGGCTTAAATCGTTCCGATTTCGAGGCGGCCGCTTCCCTGACAGTGTTGACCAGCCTGGCGCTGACGAGGGAAGTGCATTATACCTTCAAGATGAAACTGGGCATGACGGTGGCTGAACTTTACTGCGTAAATGCCGTGATTCCGCTCAAACATAAAATGGCTTTTGAGATTTTGATGAAAGCGATCGACTGGCCCATCTCACTGGACGAGATTTGCCGGTTGTATTAACCGTTTGAAAAACGGCCGGTTTTCCACCTCTTCGCATGGAAAAGAAAAGGTCGTTCCCTTTTTCGGGTAACGACCGGGATTGAAAGAAAAATCAGAACAGATTGTAATTGGTACGCAATACCTTGAACTCCGTCCGCCGGTTGATCTGATCGGCTATTTCCTGCTGCTCGGGCGGCAGGGTTCCGATAAATTCCTCCGTTAGCACATCTCCCTCTTTCAGGAAATCGAAACTTTTCGCTAACTTCTTGTTGATCGTTTTCGGTACGCTTTTGCCATACCCCTTGGCTTCCAGCCGATCCGTTTGAATGCCTCCGGCTATCAGGTAATCCACGACCGACTGCGCACGCCGGGCTGCCAGTTTTTCATTGTATTCCACCGAACCTTTCCGATCGGTATGAGCGCCCAGCTCGATGGTGACGTTGGGGTTGTCGTTGAGCATTTTAATCATTTCGTCGAGCGCTTTTTTCGATTCCGGGCGGAGCGTAGCCTTGTCGAAATCGTAGAAAATATTTTCGATGACTACCGGCTTGCTGATCGGAGAAAGGAAGAAATCGACGATATAGGTTTCGTTTTTCTCTTCCGGCCCGGTGACCAGTTCGAAATTCTGGTTCAGATACCCCCGGGCGCTGGCCATCATTACATACCGGATGTCGCGTTCGAGTTCCACCCGGTAGGTACCGTCTCTTTTCACCGGCACTTTTACATTCAAGCCGTCTTTTCCCACAATCCGCACGGTGGCTTCTTCGAGCGGCTCCTCGTCTACATCGTTTACGATGCCTTCGATGAATACGGTGATGGCCGGCAGTTCGAACGAATAGAGGTGGTCGTATCCCCGGGCATCGTTGCGGTTGGAACAGAAAAAGCCCTTTTCCGCTTTGCCGGCGAAGGTGATGCCGAAATCGTCACCCATCGAGTTGATGGGTGCGCCCAGGTTCTCCACCTGCCATGCGCCGGTGCTATCTTGGGTGGCTTTGAACAGATCCAGGCCGCCCATGCCGGGGTGGCCGTTAGAAGCAAAGTAGAGGGTCACCGAATCGCGTACGTAAGGAAACATTTCGTCGCCCGGCGTATTGATGTCTTCGCCCAGGTTTTCCATAGGCCCGAAGTCGTTGCCCATCACGCGAGCGCGGAAAATGTCTTTTCCTCCGCAGCCGCCCACGGCGTCGGATACGAAATAGAGGTATTTGCCGTCCGGGGAAATGGAAGGATGGCCCAGGGCGGTGACGGAGTCTTTCACGATGGCCGCCCGCGTGCCTTGGCTCCATTGGGCGCTGCTGCGGGTGGAGATGTAGATTTCGGCGGTGCGCGGCGCTTCCGGATCTTGGGCGCAATAGGTGTAATACATCGTATTGCCGTCGGGGGAAATGGAAGGGGTGCCCTCGTCGAATTCGGTATTGATGGGATCGTCCAGCTCTTTGGGGGCGAGCCAGGCGCCTTTTTCATCTTGTTTGACGACGAAAAAATTGTTGTTGTTTTGCCCGGTGATGGCGCTCGCCTGGGCGTCTTTATCTTTGGTGCGCGAGGAAGCGAAGTAGAGTATGTCGTATTTGTCGCCTGCCAGCATGGGGCTGAATTCGCCCCGGCGGGAATTGAATTTGTCCATCCGGCGCACCACGTACCGGGTGGGATTTTTTTTCCATTCGGGTGCCAGCCGGCAGCCTTCCATTCCGCTGAGGGCTAACGCGTCGTCGGGCTTGATGAGGAGGTATTGGTCGTAATATTTCACGGCGTCGGCGTAGCGTCCGCTTTTCTGTAGCATCTGGCCCAATCGGAGGTTGACGATGCTGTCGGGATAATCGTACCGTACCGCATTCAAATAGGCGCTGGTCGCTTTGGCCGTGCTGTTGATTTGCCGGTTGCATTCGGCCATCCGGAAAGCGATGTAGCCCCTGAGGTCGCGCTTGGCAGGGGGTGTTTTGGTGTAAATTTTCCGGTAGAGGGCGGCGGCTTCATAGTATTCCCCGATGCGTTGTTTTTCTTCTGCGTCGCTCAGTTTGGCGGATTTGCAGGAAAAGAGCAGGAGGGAGAGCAGGAAGCCTAAAAAAACGGAGGTACTATAGTTGTTCATATCGAATTGGTTGTAACTAAGCGGCGCAGATCGGTCTGTACCGGATATATAACGAATTTGCCGGCAGCTTATTGTATGCTGCCGGTCTATCTTCTTTCCCGGTTTTCAGAGCAGGAGCGAGCTGTCGCCGTAGCTCAGGAAACGGAAATCGTGGCTGAGCGCATAGCTGTAGATCGATTGCCAGTTGCCTTTTACAAAGGCGGAGATCAGCAGGAGCAATGTGCTCTGAGGCTGGTGGAAGTTGGTGACGATGCCGCCCACTATGTGGAAGGTGTAACCGGGGGCGATGATAATCTGCGTGGCGGTAACCAGGCGGTCGCTTCCGTGGCGGTCGAGGTAGTCCAGGATATGTTGCAGGGCCTCGTCGGCCGGAATCCGGTTGTTGGCTTCTTCGTAGGGCATCCATTGGCTTACGACAAGCTCTTCGGAGGTGGCGTCCGGTCGGGCGGCGAGTTTCACCCCGATGTAATACAGGCTTTCGAGCGTGCGTACCGAAGTGGTGCCTACGGCGATGATACGGCCCGGGTTTTCCCGGATGCGTTCGATCGAGCGGCGGCTTACGGAAATGAATTCCGTGTGCATTTCGTGGCCTTCGATCGTCTCGCTTTTTACCGGTTTGAAGGTGCCGGCGCCTACATGGAGGGTAACTTCTTCACGGCCGATACCGCGGGCATCGATGTCGGCCAGCACTTCCGGGGTGAAGTGTAGCCCGGCGGTGGGGGCGGCTACCGAGCCTTTTATTTTGGAATAAACGGTCTGGTAGGTGCTTAGGTCGCTCTTTTCCGTCTCCCGGTGCAGGTAGGGGGGGATAGGGAGCACGCCGGCGGCGTCGAGCAGGTCGGCGAAAGTGAAATCGGGATGATCCCAACTGAATTCGATCAGGTGGCTGTCGCCTTTGGTTTCCTTTTTTTCAGCTTCGAGGGTGACGAGGGTGTCGCCGATCAATACGGTGCGGCTTAGTTTGCCCGTTTTCCATTTTTTCAGGTTTCCCACCAGGCAAGTCCAGCTACAGCGTTCGGTTTGCTGGAAAATCAAGGCGTAATCGTGCGGCCGTGCCGGTTCGAGGCAGAAAATTTCAATCCGGGCGCCGGTGTCTTTTTGGAAAAGCAGGCGCGCCTGGATCACGCGGGTGTTGTTGAATACCATCAGTGATCCGGCGGGCAGATAGTCGGCGATGTGTTTGAATATACTTTCTCCGATTTCACCGTTGCGGTAGAGCAGGAGTTTGGATTCGTCGCGCTTGGGGCACGGGAATTTGGCGATCCGGTCGTCGGGCAACGAATAATTGTAGTCTTCGATGCGTATCTGTCGAGTTTTTGTTACCATTGTTTTAATATCTGCGCAAAAATAGTGAACTTTGTCCACATAACCATAGTATAAGAAAAGTATGCCGATTAAAATAGGAGATAAAGTCCGCTTCCTGAACAGTACCGGGGGTGGTGTGGTGCGTGCCTTGAAAGGACACGACCAGGTATTGGTAGAAGATGAAGACGGCTTCGAAGTGCCGGCCCTTGTTCGCGAGTGCGTGGTGGTGGGCGAAAGCGATATGCAGGTGCATAGCGCGAACCGACCGAAAAGCCCGGCGCCCGAGGAAAGGCCCGAACCGAAGAAACAGCAGCCGGAAAAGCCGGAACCGGAAAGGGCTGTGACCGCGGAAACGGCCGAGGGGGAGCGATTGAACGTGTACCTGGCTTACCTGCCGCTCGATCCGAAGGCGATGCAGCAGACGGCTTACGAGGCTTATTTCGTGAACGACAGTAATTATTATCTCTTTTTCAATTATATGAATCGCCAGCATAATAGCTGGTTGAGCCGGGCCAGCGGTCTCATCGAACCGAATACCAAAATTTTCCTTGAAGAGTTCGGCAAGCAGGCGTTGAACGAATTGGAACGGGTGTGTGTACAGTTGATTGCCTTTAAGAAGGATAAGCCGTATGCGCTGAAGAATGCCGTTTCGGTGGAATTGCGGATCGATACGGTGAAGTTTTATAAGTTGCATTGTTTCCTCGAAAACGATTATTTCGAGGAGGGGGCTTTGTTGTATCCGATCGTGCGGGGGGATGTGCCCGAGAAGGAATTGCTGGTGTCGGCGGCCGAATTGCAGGAGGCGATGCTACAGAAAACGCGTGAAGAGAGGCGGGCGGCCAAGCCGATCGTGAAGAAGAAAGCCGACAGTGCGGTTCTGGAAGTGGATTTGCATATTCATCAGTTGCTCGATAATACGAACGGATTGGATAATGCGGCTATCTTGGGGTATCAGTTGGATAAGTTTCATGAGATACTGGCGCAATATGCCGAGCAGAAAGGGCAGAAGATTGTCTTTATTCACGGCAAAGGCGACGGGGTGCTTCGCAAAGCGATCGAAAAAGAATTGAAAACACGGTATAAGGCCTATTATTACCAGGATGCTTCTTTCCGCGAATACGGGTTCGGGGCTACGATGGTAACGATTAAATAGGCGCCCGGCGAATACGAAAAAGTGATGGCAACGGAAATAGAGCGTAAATTTCTGGTATCCGGCGATTTTTCCCAAGGGGAACTTTCCCGTGAGCGGATCTTGCAGGGATATATTTGTTCCCAGCCCGGGCGGACGGTGCGGGTGAGGTTGTACGGCAATCAGGGTTTTCTTACCATCAAAGGGCCTTCCCCCGATAACGGGTTGAGCCGGTACGAGTTCGAACAGGCCATTGCCCCGGAGGATGCCGAGGCGCTTTTCCGGCTTTGCGAGCCGGGGACGATCGAGAAGGTGCGTCACCGGGTGCAGGTGGGGCGCCATGTGTGGGAAGTGGATGTTTTCCACGGAGAAAACGAAGGGCTGGTGTTGGCCGAAATCGAATTGGAAACACCCGCCGAAGCGTTCGAACGCCCGGACTGGGCGGCCGAGGAGGTGACGGGCGATCGCCGGTATTATAATTCCATGTTGGCCCGCTGCCCCTTTGCTCGTTGGCCGCGTTGAGGCTTGTTAGTGCCTGCTGCTACCTGTTGCTGCTTGTTGCCGTTTGTTGCTGCTTGCTGCCGTTTGTTTTCGGCTATGTCCGGTTGCCGGCGTGATAGGGAATTTTAAATACCGATAATACTGAATAATAAATACCTAACAATAAAATATCTATGAAGAGACTCCTCTTATCTTTGGCGGCAGTGGTTTTGTCGCTTCCGGCCGTGGCCGATGAAGGCATGTGGTTGTTGCCTCTGTTGAAAGGGCAGAAACTGGCCGAAATGCAGGCCCTCGGGCTTAAACTGCAAGATTATGATGTATATAGTCCCGATTCCGCTTCGCTGAAAGACGCAGTGGTGATTTTCGGGGGCGGTTGTACGGGCGAAGTCGTATCGCCCGACGGCTTGGTGCTGACCAATCATCATTGC